>JBCCJR010000070.1:0-16764 GCA_039045805.1 Cyanobacteria bacterium P01_C01_bin.118 | reverse complement strand
CCCGCCGTATCGATGGAGAAATCACCATAGGTACCCCCTGCATTGGTCTGCGCAACAAAGGCAGCTGTAGAATCCGCATCCGTGGCCGCTAGAACACCTGTGGCTGTATTGGGGATGGCATCTTCGGTAACCGCACCCACCGTATCACCGGTAATAACAGCGGCATCATTCGCTCCAGTAATGGTGATAACAACCGTTTCAGTTGTCCCATCATTCGTTGCAACAGTGAAGGTATCCGTAACGGTATCGCCCGTGTTTAGGGCATCGGTTGCACCATTGCCATTGTCAAGGGTGTAAGTCCAGTTACCCGCCGTATCGATGGAGAAGTCACCATAGGTGCCCCCCGCATTCGTCTGGGCAATAAAGGCCGCTGTAGAATCGACATCTGTTGCCGCCAGAACTCCCGTCGCCGTATTGGGAGTGGCATCTTCAGTGACCGTACCAACAGTATCTCCCGTAATAACAGCGGCATCATTCGCTCCAGTAATGGTGATAACCACCGTTTCAGTGGTCCCATCATCCGTTGCAACGGTGAAGGTATCCGTAACGGTATCGCCCGTGTTTAGGGCATCGGTTGCACCATTCCCATTGTCGAGGGTGTAGGTCCAGTTACCCGCCGTATCGATGGAGAAGTCACCGTAGGTACCCCCTGCATTGGTTTGGGCAACAAAGGCAGCACTCGAATCGACATCGGTGGCTGCAAGAACACCAGTGGCCGTATTGGGGATGGCATCTTCAGTGACCGCACCAACAGTGTCACCCGTAATAACAGCGGCTTCATTCGCTCCAGTAATGGTAATGGTGACGGTTTCCGTGGTACCGTCATCTGTCGCAACGGTAAAGGTATCCGTAACCGTATCACCGGCAGCCAGCTCATTGGTCGCAGCATTGCCATTGTCGAGAGCGTAGGTCCAGTTGCCCGCCGTATCGATGGAGAAGTCACCGTAGGTGCCAGGAGTATTGGTCTGGACAACAAAATCCGTACTTGAATCAACATCCGTCGCTGAGAGAGTTCCGTTAGCAGTATTGGGAGTGGCATCCTCTACGACAGCCCCAACAATATCACCCGTAATGATGGCTGCATCATTGGCACCGTTAATCGTAATTGTGAGGGTGGCCGTATCTGTTACATCACCATCCGAAATAGTGTAATTAAACGTCTCGGTTAGAGACTGCGTATCATCAAGGGCATCAACCGTGGCATTGCCATTATTTAGCGTGTAAGTATACGCACCAGATGAATTAATGCTCAGGATACCGTAGGTACCATTAATATTGGTGTTACCACTGATGTTGACGCTATTACCTTCTACCTCTGTCAACGTTAAGATGTCATCAGGGTCAACGTCGTTACTAACAACATTGCCTATGGTGATATTGGGGGTGACATCTTCCACAATACTGTTCGTATCATCCGTCGCATCGGGCGGAATGTTGACAGTATTGACATTGACATTAAAGAGATCCGTGTCCCTGACGCGGTCTGTAAAATCGATAGTTTGTAGCTGAATCTGAGCTGTATCATCTTCAAATCCAGCATCGTGAATAAAACGAGCGCCATCGAGCGCCTCGTTAATTTCTGCTAATGAACCCTGTAAACGAACACTGTCTGTACCATCACCAAATACGCTGCTGAGTCCAGTGGTATCACCCACTTGAATGATTCCAGCCCCGGCCGTAACCACCCTTAGAATGACTCGGTAAGTGCCCGTCGCCGCATTATCATCGGTAAAGGACAGCTCCGTAGCCGTTCCTGCCGAGAAAATAAGATCGTTGCCTACAAAAATATCCTGCTCAGCAGGCACTGTATTAACAGGGTCAGCAAGAACATGGGGGTAGGCTACCATTGCCTGGGCAGAAAACGCTAGCTGCCAGCTATCTGTACCTAGGGATTGCTCTAATTGCCAATTGCCACCCAGGGCTGAATGCCCTGTAAGACTGACCGAAGCCGTTACTGGACGCTGAACTAAACGATGAAACGCCTCTAAAAACTCAGTCCCCGCATCACCTGCTGCAACCCGACAGCCATATAGCAAGACATTGGCTTCGGGAGCCAAGGCTACAGACCAAGCTTGAAGCTGAGAACTATAGTGCCCAAATGTATCAAGGTTAAGGGCTGTTGCGCCCAAATACAGACACCCTGGCGCACCATGAGAAATAATGTGCAGGCTGGTTAAGTTTTGGTATTTAGACAGCAGTTGTGTAACACGACTAATACCATCCTCATGGCTATTGATGGGAACAACTTGAGCATCTATCTTCAGGCCACCAATCAACACCTCATAGTTTTCAACAGCCGCATCAATAACAACCAGATTTGAAACTGGTAGATTAGCAGAAATCATAGAGCGTTCTCCTAAAGATAATGATTTACGAGACTGGGCTGGCTGAGGAAAACAAGCAGTGGCTTTAGAAGTCATTAGAGTGCCTTTTTCTTTGAGTAATGAGGACGATTTTGAGCAAGAAAACTAGTCAGAGTAAAGTTTCCAGAAATCTTCTAGCAATTAGAAACTTACGAACTTAGTTCAAGAGGTAGTGGGTAACGGATAAACAACTGCAAAAATAGGTGAACTCACGGAGAAAAATTGGATAAGCCAAATGTATTAGGGGAAATATCTTAAATTTGCCTTCTGTAAGTTGCCCATAAAAAAAAGTGATTCAACACCTTAATGTCGAAGACACGAAAACCTTAAAAGTAGATGCTTTCAGCCATTACATCTACTTAGAAGCAGTGGTTTCATTAAGTTAAGTTTCCTCAGTGTCCTTACCAAGGAATCCGAAGGATTGCAGACTCTTTTTGGAGTGTGAATAGATACGTTGATGTGAAAAATTAAAATTTCAAAGCAGCTGCAAGAGTTTTTTGAAGAGTTTCTGCCGGAGAAGTTGAGGAGGTACTCTTAAAAATGGAATATATCCATCTTTGCTATTGCTTTAGCTTTTTGCAGTCCAACTATATTCCTGCAAAACAAATTTTGGATGAGAATTAAGTTATTTGAGTAAAGGCGTTAGAGCACTGAAAGAAGAAATTTAAGTTGTAATATTTAATGGGAGCTAACATTATGCTTTGACGGCATATTAGAAAACACCAAGATTAGCTAAGGGATTATGACGATTATGCGGCGGGCACGGGGGCTCCTGTTGTCACTCCTGCTGCTGGATATATTCGCCTGGTGGGTCGTGTCAGTGAGGGATTTGAGCTCCATGGGAATATCGTTGGCATCGATCATGGCCAGGGGTTGTTGAGCATTATGATTCATCTAAGCCGAATTGATGTCAAAGAAGGAGACTTTGTACGAGCCGGTCAGCGAGTGGGGGCAATTGGCTCAACGGGAGCGGCAACCGGTCTACATTTGCATTGGGGTCTTTATCTGAATCAGGTGGCAGTAGCTCCAGTGCCCTGGAGCTACGATGGATTTGAATAAAGGGACTGCTCAAGAATAAAGTCAGATCAGCGAGCATTCCTCCCATTCCTCTCAGCGGCCTACCAAGCCAACTCTCCTCGGCCTCGCATAGTGTGGCGGTGTCTTATTTGGACACAAAAGCCTAAGGACGTTAGTTGGATTTCAACTGATTGTCTTTAATAATGCCAATGGGAAATAGCTCATAGCCAGCGATCGCATCATTGTTGACACTGACTTTAAGCAGGCGAATCGTGCTGTTATCAATGGTTTCAATGGCTTGATTTACCCCCTCTCGATTGGGGATTTGTTTTAGACCCCAAATCATTGACTGAGCGGCATTATAGCTGGTGGTGGTGGTTATATCTGCCAGGCTTCTCCATAGCTTTAGGGGCCGATCACTAAAGGGGGAGGCAGCACTCTGGTAAAGCCTGTCGGGGACAGCCAAAATCAGTGTATCGGCCAGGGGACCTAGCTGGTCTAAGACTTCTGGGTCAAACATTTCTTGACCACCAAATATACGAATCTGGCTATTGTTGTTGAGCAATGGTTCTGTTGCTTGTTTTAAAGAACGTTTACCCGGTGATAACAACAGAACATCGGTGTTAAGAGACTTAGCGGTAATTTTTTGAACATTGGCGAGATTAATCTGTTCCAGGGTATCGCCTTTATAAGCTGTTTCGAAACTAGCTCTAAATCCATTGCTATTGTTATGGGTGCCATCATATAGCAGGGTGACCCTACGATAGTTGAGCTTTATCATGTAGTCGGCCAGGGCCTTGGCAACATCGCTGTTGTCAGAGACCATGGGAGAGACCAAGGGCTGGGGTTTAATGTCGGTACTGGTGGAGATCAAAGAGAGCTGATTATCTTTGTAGACCTCCATGGCAGCTTTAGCAGTGGTGACGCTGTCATGACCAATGACGCCCATCAAATTTACCGATTGACTGAGTTGAGTAGCAATCTCACGGGCGATCTCAACTTTTCCCTGATCGTCCCCTAAAATTAACCGCAGCGGTTTTCCCTGAATGCCATTAGCTTGATTAATCTGGGTTTGAGCTTGAGCTACCCCCCGTAATACGCTGGTGGCAGTGGCCGGGTCCAGGGCGACTGGAACAATCACGGCAATCTCATGGGCCGTCTGCTCACCAGGGCGGTTGTTGATGCGGGCATTGTTTAGGTAAATCAGGGTTTCTGGGTCGGCTGGGTCTCTAGTATGGGCGGCGCTGAGGGCAGAGACGGCAGCTTCGTAGTTGCTCGCGGCGATCGCGGCCACCCCCCTCTCTTTTAAGGGGATAGATGACTGAGTCAGTAAAATACGCTCACCCTGGCTCAGGGTAGCCGTTGGAGTCGGGGATTGCTGAGCGGGGGGCTGAGACTGATCGAGTGACAAGGGGCGACCCCCCACCAACCATCGAATACCTAAAAACATCAGGCTCAGCATACCTGCTGAAATCAAAAATACCTTGATACTGAATGCCAGACCAAACTCACTGTCTGAATCCTGAAATCGAGAGCTGTTTTTGGGGGCCATACCAGCACAAACAATACACCGTAATTTTACGATGAAAAAACAGAGTGACTACTCGGGGGTAAACCCCTCCTGAGTCATAGTTCCAATGGATAGGAGTTCATAGCCCGTTGCGGCATCAGGATTAATCCTCACCCGCAATAATTTGACGGTCTCGTCAGAGACATTATCCAGGGCTTGTTGTACGCCGTCTCGGTCAGGAGCTGTCTGTACACCTGCCACCATGGTTTGAATTGTGTTGTAAGTCGCCGATGTAGTCCAATCAACTGGAGTTTGCCAGAGGCTGCTGGGAGACTCACTAAAGGGAGATGCCGGACTCTGATAAATCGAATCAGGCACAGCTAAAATCGTCCCTGTCGCCATGGATCCAAACAGCTCTAGCACTTCCGGACTAAAAAGTTCATGGCCGCCAAAAACATGACGATAAAAATGGTCTACTTTATCGTTGGGAATAATTTCGATAGAGTTTTTGGCTGTTTCTAACGGGCTATTTCCAGGCGATAGGGCAAAGATCTCAGCCTCTGGGGTTCCCGTCGGAGCGCTATCGGGTAAATCGGCCAGATTTATTTCAGCCGTCATGGTGCCGTTGTAAGTCTTGAGGGCTTGTTGAAAATTGCCCCTGAAGTTCAGGCTATAGTCACTATTGCCGTCATAAAAAAGAATGGCCGTCCGATGGTTGAGTTTGTCCATATAAAAGGCCAGGGCCTTGGCAATAGGCAGGTCGCTAGACAGTAACGATTGACTGGCAGACCCTGTAGCCGAGACAAACGGTAGGGTCTCAGAGGCGTAAATGGCGGCAGCGGCATCAGCGGTTGCTGCGCTACTATGGCCAATCACTCCCAGGACATCGGTAGATTGACTCAATTCGGTGGCAATGGCCTCAGCAATGGCCACCTCACCCTGGTCGTCCGCCACAATGATGCGCACCGGTGTCCCTTCCACCCCCTCTGCTTGGTTAATTTCTGTTTGGGCCTGGGCTACTCCTCGTAGTAGATGGGCGGCAGCCTCTGGGGTGTTACTCAACGGAGCAATCACGGCAAAACTGTGAGCTGGATTGTCACCGATGCGAGCATTATTTAAGTAAATTAGGGTCTCTGGATCAGACATATCAACCTCACGAGCCTGCTCCAGTGCCCGAACAGCTGCGTCGTAATCACCAGCAATTAAGGCATCTGCTCCATCTGCCTTAAGGGGCAATGTTGAAGTGAGTAGCAATACCTGCTCTCCCTGGCTAAGGCGACTGGGGAGCTCCGGTTCGCTAAGCGGCTCTAGCTGAACCTCCTCAGACTGCTGCCCAGTCGGGGCATCTAGCCCCAACTCCCCACGGCTTAACCAGGTGAGAGCCAGAAATACAAGCCCCAGGATGCCGACTGCCGCCAAAAATACTTTGAGACTAAATAGATCCTGACTGGTATCTGATTTGCGGAGGTTATTTTCACCTTCGGGTGTCATGGTAATACTACTTAAACTATGTGTTCGTTAGATATCCGCAGGTGCTAATCAAGGTAAGTGTATCTACGCAATTAGACTATTTGTACAAATAGTGCTTGTAAGCAAAATTGCTGAATTTACCATAGTATAGCGGCTATTTATAGCAAACTGCTGGCAAGCTAAGTCATTAAAAATTCTTGATAGGCCATTACAAAATGCAACGAGTTTGCGGGATATTCAGGCTAATTTGTGTTGTTCGGAAAAATAGTATTTCCTTTTTCCTGATTGCATGACTTATTGCGTCAATTCTCAGTGTGCTAGTCCTCAAAACTCTGCGGACTGTAAAACCTGTCAAACTTGTGGCTATGGTCTATTGCTCAATGGCAAATACACTGCAATCAAGAAAATAGGCGCTGGTGGCTTTGGCCGCACCTTTTTAGCTGTGGATTGTTCCCGTCCGGCTAAACCCAGATGTGTGATTAAGCAGCTTTTTCTAGAGGGTCAGAATACCCATAATCGAACCAAAGCCGTTGAATTATTTCGACAGGAAGCTGAGCAACTAAACCGTCTTGGCCAGCATCCTCAGATCCCAGATTGCCTTGACTCATTTGAAGACGGTAAGCATCAATACATCATTCAAGAATTTGTCGATGGCAATAATCTAGATCAACAGCTAAGAAGCAAAGGTCTGTTTACTGAAACTCAAGTATTCAAACTGCTTATGGAGATACTGCCTGTACTGGAGTTTATTCACCAGAAAGGTGTAATCCATCGGGATATTAAGCCTGCCAATATTATTTATTGTCAAACAGATAACTCACTATGGCTGGTGGATTTAGGGGCTGCTAAGCAACTGACGGGGACGGCCCTAGCCCGCACTGGCACCGTGATTGGCAGTGCTGAGTACACGGCTCCCGAGCAAGTTCGTGGCAAAGCTACATTTGGTAGCGATATTTATAGCCTGGGGGTTACCTGTATTTATCTGTTGACGGGGCTGTCACCGTTTAATCTCTACGACACCGGAGACAGCCGCTGGGTATGGCAAGATTTTTTATCTAAGTCTATCAACCCTGACTTAGCAAATCTTCTGGACAAGATGATCCAGATGTCCACTAACAAGCGTTATCAAACTATTCAAGATGTACAGGTTGATTTAGCAAAAATCAATTTGCAAGAAAACTTGAGCGACATAATAGATGAAATGCTTAGGGAATCTAGTGCCACTTCAGGATCTGAAAAAGCAACGACACGATTTGCGAAAAGTGATTCCCCTGCAAGTCAAAAGCTTTCACCAGAGTTACAGAAAGAAAAAGCTCAATCAGCACCACTAGAGATTTCTGCTGAACAACCAGGCAACTTGGCAGCAGCCCTGACAGATAATTTAATATGCTTTTTGCAATCCTTGCGTTTGCCAACTCGACAGGCAAGGGGAATTCTCCTTTTATTTAGCTTTTCTGCTTTTGCTTTTTTTGTATATGCTTCAAACACAACTCAAGTACACAATAATCCTTCCCATGATTTAGAAAACAGCGAGGTTAACCCGTCTTCTTTTGAAGATGCATCGCATGACTCTTATTTAGAGTATTTAGAAACGAGTGCCGACTGGGAGATTAAGACCTATCTGTATCCGAGAGGCCATATTTCTACAGGTGTCGCCCAACATGGTTCCCAAGTAGGTTTTGACACTTTGTACACCAATTCGGAAGGAATTGCTGTGACATGGAATCTTGAACTGCCTTTTCCACAAGAGCCTACTGTCAAAGGAGTAAGCGATATAGGATTAGTGCCAAAGGGATTCTTTGGCAAATATGCAGGAAAACCTTTAGTGATGGATCAAGATAACCAGTTGAAGATTTTAGATATTTTAACTGGTGAAACTAGCCTTGTGCCTGATCCACAGAACTTCTTTCGTGATCGGTTGAACATTGCTGATCTCAATGCCTTATTGATCGTAAATTCGACCAAGACTCATGCATACTCTAGTCACTATAGTCAGGGTGATTCAAATACATTTTCTATCAAAAGAATTTGGGATATAGAGAGTGGAGAAATTTTGGCTGCTAAGTCCAACACTGAATTTTGGCAGCTAGTTTCTCACGATAATATTTTTCCCTTTAGTCCCGATGGTAATTGGGCGCTCTTACCGAATGGTGAGAATCTGGGATTTGAGCTTTGGGATCTCAAGGCCCAAAAGCGGGTGAAAACGATCCAGGCTTCTGCAGCGAGCTTTACGCCAAATAAAAATATTTTGCTCCTCGAAGAGCATGTTCCTTTGGGAGAGCTTTCTAAAATAAAACTTTTTGACCTCAACACGCAGAAGTATCTGCGTCACCCTGCAAGTATTAAAGTTTTTGCATTACACCCCTCTGAAGAGAAGGCGGCTATGTTTGATGGAAATAATCTTTTCATAGGTAGTACTTTAAACTTTAGTCGTCAACAGTTGACAACAATTGGAGAGTATTCAAGAGTTCAATACTTGAAATTTAGCCCTGATGGCAAGATCCTGGCGGGAATGTTGGGCGAGGATCCATGGGATATTGGGGAGCTTATCTTTTGGGATGCTAAAACAGGAAAGGTACTTGAGGAACCTCAAAAAATAGGCGGACTTAATTTATTACGCGATCCTATTTTACAATTTAGTCTAGATAGTCAAAAGCTCCTGATCAAGACAGATGACGGTACGAGTACAACTGATGAGAATTTCAATAAAGAAACATGGATTCAGATTTGGCAGGTACCACAGCCTCTGAAGCAATAGTTTTCAGTGTTTCAAAGGAGTCTTTTGCCTATTGTTGGCACTGACATTATTGAACTGCGCGACCAGCGTTGCTAATCCCCCAGCTAATAACCCCCAGAATGCTGAACCAATGCCAAATAGACTTATGCCTGATGCAGTGACGAGAAAGGTAATGAGCGCCGGTTCTCGTTCTTTTTCATGGCTAAGGGCGGTGGCTAAGCCTTTACCGATAGTGCCCAGCAGGGCAAGTCCGGCAATTGTTACTACCAATTCTTGGGGCAGGGCTGAGAATAGTCCCACTACCGTCGCGCCAAATAAACCCACCACAATATAAAAAAATCCTGCCATTACCGCCGCCACATAGCGTTTATTTGGATCTTTATGGGCTTCTTGTCCCATGGAAATCGCTGCCGTAATCGCGGCTAGATTAATGGCGAAGGCTCCAAAGGGGGCCAATAGGAAAGAGGCGATGCCGCTCCAGCTAATTAATGGGGACGTGGGCACCTGGTAACCAAAGGCCCGAATCGTGGCCACACCCGGTACATTTTGCGACGCCATGGTGACCATAAATAGGGGAATGGCCATGCCTACCATGGCGCTGACAGAGAACCGAGGTGTTACAAACACTGGGCTGGCCCACTGCAGCTGCACAGCTTCTAGCTGTAACAGCCCTTGGACACTAGCAATCAGGGTGCCTAAACCCAATGCAGCAATAATGGCGTAACGGGGAGAAAACCTACGTATTAGTAGGAAACAACAAAACATAGCAAACACCAACACAAACTGGGTTTGCATGGCAGTAAAAACATTCAAACCAAACTGTAGTAGCACTCCCGCCAGCATGGCCGAGGCTAAGGAAAGGGGCAGCCGATCCATCAGCTGTTCAAACCAACCGGTGATCCCGAACAAGACGATCAGGGCGGCGCAGACCATAAAGGCTCCGGTAGCTTCCTGCAAAGTGACGTCAGCGGTGGTGGTGACTAACATGGCAGCCCCAGGGGTGGACCAGGCCATCACGATGGGGGTTCGATACTTTAAAGATAGGGCGATGCCGGTTAGTCCCATGCCCCATCCCAAGGCCCAAAACCAGGAGCCAATTTCGGCGGGGGATGCGCCTACACTCTGGGCCGCCTGAAAGACGATCACCCCGGCACCGGTAAAGCCCACCAGTACGGACACAAAACCTGCGATCACAGCTGAAACCGAAAAATCCTTCAAAAAAGTCATAACCATCCCTAGATGCTATTGCCAGCCTAGGGATAAGCAGAATCAGCCGTATTGGACAAAATTGTCCTTTTGATACTGACCCGGTGTCACACCGTAGGTTTTCTTAAAGGCCCGGTTAAGATGGCTCTGGTCATAAAAGCCGTGGTCAATAGCCAGTTTAGATAGGGAGTCTCGATGGGTTTGCAGTGCTTGTTTCACCCGGATCAGCTGCCAATGGCGTTGGTATTGATGGGGAGCGCACCCCACCTGCCGACGAAAACACCGGATCAAATAGTAGGGACTGAGATTAACCAGCTGGGCTAACTCATCAAGACAGGTGTTTTCAGTGTAGTGGTCTTCAAGATAGGTCCGCACCTTGGCAACAGCTTTTGACTCTGGCTGGACTGGTTTAAGGGTAAACGAATGTGCAGTATTGATCTCAAATAGCTTAGACAACAGTTCTAACAGTAAAGACTGTTGTCTAAGCTGAGGACCGGGTACCGTTAAGCTATAGAAAAGCTCATAAAAAAGAGACTGTAGAGAATTTGCCTCGATAGTGGGGTTTTTGAAATATGGCAAACTGTTACCTGACCAGTCTAGTTGGGTTAACACCTGTCGGATTAAGGATGGATTGATATAGAGATTGCGAAAACCCCAGCCATCGGGAGATGCCACCTGCCCGGTATGAATATCACCGGGGTTGATTAAGTTAAAGTGGCCGGGACTCAGAAAACGGTTTTCGCCATGGTGCTGACAGGCACCGTAGCCGCTTTCATTAAAGCCAATGGTGTAGGTTTCATGAAAGTGTTTACCAAAGTGGTGACGATGTAATTTTGCTTCAAACAGTTCGATGCCAGACAGGTCTGTTTTCCAGAGACGCGCTGAGTCCAATTGATGTGCCATCGTCTATTCTTTTGCGAAGATTAATATTGCTTATTTGACTCTCATCTGGATCTTAACGAACTGTATGGGAAGATTCAGAACACCTCCCTATCTTGAATATTGTAAGCGGTGATTATCCACCGGTTGTAATGTAAATTGAGGTACTTGAAATGAAACGCTTCTTGTTATCCACCCTAACTGTTTTGATGTCTATGGGAGCCCTTGCCAGCAGTGCCAGTGCGGTGCAGGTTGGCCTTGGAGATAGTCGAGCCGATCTGAATGAAGATGGCAGAGTGACGCTCCATGAGGTGGTTCTCTTTAATCGCGATCAGCGAGATAAAAGATGATATTCGGTACAGTGTGCTTGACCTTAAATTTCCAGATGGGTCGATATCGGTAGTGCTTTAGTGCAAAACACTACCGAGCTCTGGCTCAATTGCCTTTGTAATCTCCCATCGGCATTCCTTTTCATGGATTGACCTTTACTGGATCCACCTATCGTTTGATTAAGCCTGTCGAATTTTAGAAAAGATCCTAAAAAATCCGTGTAACAATAAAAGAAAGGAAAAAAGAGATCTGATTGTATGCTGCACGGCAAGAGAGCTCTTTTTGTATAGCCATGGACGTTTGTTTTTCAGACCCTGTGTCAGTTATCGAGCAGATGATGCGACCGGATTTTTATCCTCATCCGGTTAACAAGATTGAACAAATCCAAACCCATACGGCCTATGTTTTACTAACGGGGGACTATGCCTATAAGCTTAAAAAGCCAGTAAACTTTGGCTTTCTCGACTACTCTAGCCTGGCTGCGCGCAAATTCTACAGTGAGGAAGAGCTACGGTTAAATCGACGTACGGCTAAAGAGCTCTATCTGGCCGTAGTTCCTATCTACCGTATAAGGGACGGTACATTGAGTTTGTCAGGGCCAGGAGAGATTGTTGAATATGCGTTGAAAATGAGGCAGTTTCCGTCCAATAGCCTATTTTCAGACCTGCTGAAAAAGGGCGAATTAACGTTTGAACTAATGGGCAAGCTAGCTCATCAGGTAGCGAAGTTTCATGCTGGTTCAGTCGTTAATAACAAAATCAGTTCCTTTGGAACGGTGGAGAAAATACGTCAGGCATTTGACGAAAACTATCGGCAGAGTCGGCCCTATATTGGTCGTGGTCAAACTGAACGGCAGCTTACTCAGACTCAAGCCTATACAGATCAGGCATTTACTCAATGGCAAGAACGCTTTCAAACCCGTGTGCGTCACCAAAAAATTCGAGAATGCCATGGTGATCTGCATCTGCACAACATCGTTTATTGGCAAAATCGGGTCTTCTTGTTTGACTGCATTGAGTTTAACGAGGCATTTCGGTTTGTCGATACTATGTATGATATTGCCTTTACGGTCATGGACTGCGATGCCCATCAGCGGAGTGACCTGGGTAACGCGTTTCTCAATACGTATTTAGAAGAAACGGGTGATTGGGATGGTGTGGGAGTTTTACCCCTTTATCTCTGTCGCCAGGCCTATGTTCGAGCAAAGGTGACGTCTTTTTTGTTGGATGATCCAGCAGTTTCATCGGATCAGAAGCCATTGCTACAGGCTAAAGCCCAGGCTTATTACACCCTTGCCTGGCACTATACCCAACCACGTCAGGGGCAGATTGTGTTAATGTCTGGTCTGTCTGGCTCGGGTAAAAGTACCGTGGCGCGTCAGCTGGCCCGACAAACGGGGGCCATTCATATTCGTTCTGATGCCGTGCGTAAACATTTAACCGGTATTCCCCTGCACCAGAAAGGAGACTCTGCTCTCTACACATCTGCTATGACCCAGAAAACCTATGATCGTTTGGGACAGTTGGGTATTGAGCTAGCAAAACTTGGAAACACGGTGATTTTAGATGCCAAATATGATCGCCATATCGCCCGTCAGGCCGTGTTAAGCCAGGCGACTAAGGCGATGATTTCGGTACTAATCCTGGTGTGTCAGGCTCCCCCAACCGTTTTGCGTCAGCGACTTTTGCACCGTACGGGTGATATTGCCGATGCGACGGCTGCCTTGTTGCCCCGTCAACAAGCTATTGCCGAACCTTTGACCTCAGCAGAGAGCAACAGCGCCATCTACCTGGATACTACCAATAATGTGGAGGAGACTATCCAGGCAGTGGCAGCTGAGGTAGCAAACCGGGCGGCCGCTAGGACTTAGCTAGGACCACCTGACGGGTCTCTTGTTTAGAATGAGTTTCTTTGGCTGGCGTGGGTCGAGTAATAAAGACAGAACAGCGGGCTCGATGGCTGACGTAGTAGCTAATGCTACCGACGAGCAGTTCTTTAAGACCCGAAAATCCACGACAGCCCATCACAATTATATCAGCTGGCCAGTCCTGGGCTACTTCACAGATGCGTTGACTGATGCGACCTTGCATGACATCGCAGATGGCCTCAACCCCCTCGGCTTCGATGGCATCCACATCTAGCTGCAGGGTTTGCCACCAGGTGTTAATAAATTTGTTCCATTCCTGTCGATATTCTGCAAACAACAGCTCACTATGGGGAGAAATGTACTGGCTATCGCTAAAAAAGAGTTTTTGTGGCAAACCAGGGTCATCGTCATCAATGACATGGAGGAGCCGAATCTCAGCCTGATGCAGTTTAGCTAGAGATATGGCCATGGCCATGGCTTGCTGGGCGGTTTCTGATTTGTCCAGGGGGACCAGGATGCGCTTTAGGGGGGGCGCTGTCTGGGGGCTGGGATCAGCTGGGTTTGGATCGGCGTGAATCACCATTACAGAGCAGGGGGCATGATGCAGAACGTAGTTGCTGACACTGCCGATCAGTAGTTCGCTAATGCCTGATAGGCCCCGACTACCGACAATCACCAGGTCTGCGGTCTGGGCAATTTCGCACAGTCTTGCCCCTGGACTGCCATAGAGAAGTACACCAGATGCGTTAATGCCCTGCTCTTGGACGTCTGCCACTTGTTGGTCCAGCAGTGCTTGGGATCGGTCTACAAACTGATTCCACTCGGTTTGGTAGGACTCTATCACTGCGGTGCTGAGTGTAGGGTAGACGGAGCTGCCAAAGTAGCCGCTAAACCTGGGCGCACCGGGCTCGTTATCGACCAATACGTGGACGAGTTTGAGCTCTGCCCCACAGCTTTGGGCAAATGCGATCGCAGACCTCAAAGCTTTCCGACTCAGAGCAGAACTATCAACGCCGACCACAATCTTGCGAATCATGAGCTTTCTCCTGATATGGCTTGAAGGGTAACCAGTGAGTAAACGGGGTTACTACCGTTAATCTGATCTCACCAAAACAAGCTGAGGAAATTATGAAGACCGGGTAGAGGAATTCGGAGTTCGGAATTCGGAGTTCGGAATGTGCTCCTCTTCTAAATTCGGAATATGGTTAAAACAACGAGAGAATCATGGGCAATAGCGTTTTACAAGCAGTTGCTAGCTTAGAAGTATCTGTTACGGTCTCAGCGATGGCCTTGAGAGTGGTAGTTGCTCGTTTAGCCAGGTTTTGCATTTTGCTTTCTTTGGGGTCTGTGCCTGCTTTGGCCAGCTTGGCCACTTCTCCTAAGGCTTCAGCTTTTTCGTCGTCGCTAAGTTCGGTGTCCTGATCGATGGCAGTTTGCAGTTGAGTGAGCAGGTCTTTGAGGTTGGGCTGATCAGTAGCAGTTGTAGGAAGCTGATTGATTTGGTTGGTGACCTGACCGCTGATTTCGCCAAGGTTGAGGGTGCTGCCAGTGAGGTTAACGTCGCCGCCTGCGTAGAAGCTGCCGTCACTGACATTCGGGTTGTTACTGTTGGTCATGGCGGTAGTGTTGATGGTGAGATTAGAGAGAACGGTGCTGATGCTGTCGATACTTTTATTGGCAAGCTGAATAATCTCTTGTTTACTTTTTCGTTCGGCTTCGAGGAGCTTTTGGGTGGCGGATTCAGGCAGGGCTTTTTCGTAGTGGGTGTCAAAGGTACGGGCAACGTCAGCTTTAGATTGATCAGGGGGGACCGCTACACGGATTAGCACGTCGGATCCCTTGCGTTCAAAACCGCGCACATTAGCAGGGTCGATGTCGTGTTTACCCATAAGAGCCTGAAATGCAGTTTTGAATGCCTGGGGGTCAACACCGTCGCGAATAAGTAGTTTGACCTCATCCATGACTTCTTTGAAGTATTTTTCAAAGTCACCGGGTTCAAAGATTTTGTCAGGATTATGGGGCAGACGTTCGCGGCTACCTTTGGCATCGGCCTGTTCTTTTAGGAAGACAAAATCACAGTCTATATCAGTGAGGATGGTGGTGTCATCAATATTCCAAGCTTCTAGACAGGTCGCGGTAAGTTGGGCAGCAGTGAAATCGGTACCGATGCATTGCGATTCAGTCAGGTTAGCCTGATGGAGTTGAGCTTCATGGAGGGTGGCACGACTGAGTTTGGCTCCGCACAAGTTAGCATTGCGTAGCTGAGCATCGGCAAGGTTTACTCCCTCAAGGTCGGCATGAGTGAGATATTGGTTGTTACCGTTTAGGGTGGTGAGAAGTTTGAGCACTCGTGAGTCGTGCAAACTTGAGCTTCCTAGACGAGCCTTATCTAAGTCGATTGCATTGTGCCAACGAATATGGTGAAAATTTGTTTTTTGCTCGCGAGAGTTAGCGAAAATTGTGCTTTTGAGAGATGCGTTAGTAAAGAAAGCCTTGGTAAGATCAGAGCCGCTGAAGTTAGTGCCTCCAAGAGCTGAGAAAATTAGATTGACTACACGAAGATTTTTGAACTTAGGATTCTGTTTGTGAATGCAATAATCAATATAAAAAGAAAGTAAAAAACTAATGATAAAGAAAGTAACAGCGAAAGTAACACCAAAAGGAATAGCAAAGACTCTTTCAGCAGCCCCAGTGACAGCACGAATGCCAGCTATAGAGACAACTATAGAAACAGCAATCGTAACTATAGAAACAGCAATCGTAACAGTGAAAGAAATAGAACTAGCTATCACGATAGTAATAACACTAGCAACAGTACTAGCAACAGCACTAGCAACAGCGATAGTAACAGCTCCAGCACTAGCAACGGCACCAGCAACAGTGGCAAAAATAGCAATTACACTGACAGCGGCAACAGCAGTAACAATGGCGATAGTGACAGCAACGCTCACGAGGGCCCTAAGGGTGAATCCTTGACTTGCAATCACAACAAGAGTGATAGGAATGGTTAATAACCCTGTGATGCCAACAATTTCTTTGCCCGAAAATTCAGCACCAAATAAGTAGTACGATAACCACACTCCTGATAATCCTTGGAAGAGCCCAGCTAATGCAGCAATTATCAAGATCAGCAAAAACTGCCTCATAATCCACCGTCTCTGCAGCCCTCCCGTCACCCCACAAAACCTCACCCCTCGCAATGTCGTATCCACAAACCGCGCACTGCGAATATCCGCCCCACTAAACAGAAGTTGCGCAAGCGAAATCAGGGTCTAAACGTTATACACTAAAGGTCAGAGGTCGATTTACCAAGTCAAGTTGTACCCATGTAATTTGCCATAAAAGTATTGATTACTGAGATATACAGGCTAAGATTGTAGCCATG
>JBCCJR010000069.1:0-16914 GCA_039045805.1 Cyanobacteria bacterium P01_C01_bin.118 | reverse complement strand
TCAGGAACGGTTGGGTAACTATACGCTGATGCACTATCGATTAGAAACAGGACGCACCCATCAAATTCGGGTGCATAGTGCCATGATGGGCCATCCGATTGTGGGAGATGTCGTTTACGGTGCTGGGCGGTCTGTCGGTGTAAAGCTTTCGGGACAGGCACTCCATGCTCGGAAATTAACCTTAACTCACCCGATTACGGCAAAAGAAGTGGTTGCGATCGCACCGCTGCCTTCAGTATTTGAAACATTGTTACAACGTCTGCGCCAGCGATAAGCCGCCATGGCTATGGCCACAAAATTTGGCAGCAGCCTACAAACTAAAAATGCAGTGCCTTGGGAGCACTGCATCTTCAGAAAATATAGGGTCAGCCGACATTGATTTGAGTCAACTAACTTAAGCGCCTGCCTTTACCTTTTCAACAGCTGCTGCTGCTACAGGATCATTTATTGGGAAACTCACCTTACGGTAGGGTACGCCAGACTTAAAGTTAACGCCAATAGCCGATACTCTCTGGGATGGTAAAGGTTGACTGTTATTCAAGCCACGGGCCATGTCCATAAACAATGCCGGACTACCCGCCTTGGGCTGGAGCTCTTGGGGCTTAAAGCTACGGGCAGTACTCTGTACAACCGGCTTGGGAAAGCCAAGAATAGAACGGTAGTACTCGTCATAGCGAGGAGACTTAATGTTGAATGGCAGCTCGCCTGTACTGCGACTAGGTAGAACACGACGACGCTGATACGGCAAAACGTCGTCGCCAAAGTTATCTAGATACTCGTCGCTATCGAGTACGGCATCTACAAAGCCTTCACGCCCCTTCGTCGCTACAATAATTGACCAAGCCAGGGTTTCTTCTTTGCCAAAGACATCACGACCCAGAGCTCGCTGAACAGTTTGCTCTACATAGCGATAGTTGCTATTCATACCGTAGAAGGCACGACTGTAGGTGTCGGATAGCAATAAACCACGAACAAAGTCACGTACAGTAATTTGATTACTGCGCAACTGAGACTCTAGGAATTTCTCGCGGTCAGCTTTAAAGGCATGGAAAAAGATCTGACGATAGGCCGCTTCAATCAAATCTTGAATATCAGTCGAAGACAGAATATTCTGAGTCGAATAAATCTTAGGCTGATCATCCCCAGGAATTTCATAGCCCTCAACCCGAGAATTTTGGGTAACCGGTGAGTATTTCAGCAGAGGAATCGCCACTTGAGAATCTCCAGAATATGAGGAAATTTAACAAACGTTAATCATAACTATAAGGGTTCATGGCCGCAGGACCGCAATTTGTTAGACAAAATATCACACAGCTTAACATTGCAAAAAAGCGTTGGTTGTCAAGCCTAATCTGGGTTTCTGGCATTGACATTGGTGAGAAACTGCTGCCATTCGGCAGGAGTATTGCAGTTTCGTAACATATGAGAATCAGCCCCCAATAGCTGAACGACGTTTTCCTGATGCAGCCATCGCTGAAACGAGCGAACATTGTTGTTTATGGCTACTTTTAGGCTGGGTAAACAACGTCGATGATAAAAGCCACAAAGGGGTTCCCAGCGCTCAGATTGTTTGGGTAGGGCTGCGATCGCACCTGCATCTACATTGATCAATGTTTGTCGCCAGCGTTGTAACGTAGTCAGCTCTAGGCCAGGCATGTCACAGGCTAAGGTCAGTAGCCAATCCGGTGGGGGGAGCCTCTGCTGTTGTCTGGTGGCTAAAATCTGTGCCCAACCCTGCTCCAGGGCTACTAAAGGTCCGTGACCGACGGTGGGCTCGTGCAACAATGTCACAATGGGGGGTAAAAGAGGCTGGTAGTTCTCTGGCCATGGGGTGAGGACGTAGAGATCAGGACTGCACCCTTGGGCAACATGGCAAACCTGTTGTAAAAGTGTAGATTGATAGGCCAAGGGCATTGACAACAAAGCTTTGTCACGTCCCATCCGTTGACTTTGCCCTCCTGCTAAAACCAGGGCCGCCAGGTGAAACATTGGCCGAGTTCTCTAAAAGTTATTTTGACCGTCGCTGCCGATTGGCCCACAGTTGACCTCTATAAAAATAAGACAGCCCCATAAAGCCTGACAATAAGGCATAGGTAGCGCGAATTCCCCACCCTGCATGTTCAAAGAGCCACTGATAGATGTTGAATGCCAAGCCCACTAACCCTGTTTGACGACGGCCCAGATCGGTGATTTGGTCTTGAAGGGGGCTGAAATCTTCAACCGTTTCCAAATTAGTTAATCCAGTGGGGGGCGTTGCTCGCGTTGCAGTGTACCAGTAAAAGCCCAGAATGCCGGTTTTATCGGTTTCTCGTTGTAAAAACGTATCGGTGACCTGCTGAGTTTGGGTAAGGGATAAACTTTCTTCGTTAGCCACCTGTTGCATCCATATACCGTGACGCACTTTATGACCCAGCAACAAAACTAACGGTAATGTCACACACAGCAATATCAAGCGCCACCCCAGGTTGACGCCCGCTGGTAAGTAATAGGTCAAAGCGCCTAAGGCAAGGCCCAACAAGGCTAACAAAATAGGACTAGAAATTTCAGCCACTTCTAAGCTGGCAAAGACGCCTCCCACCAGAGGGAGTGAATACAGATACGAATCCACCCCCCAGACAATGGCCAGTTTACAAACAAGCGTCAAGCCACAGGCAACTATCCCTAGTACGCCATAGAATCCAATACGCCTTTGTTGTGACTTCATCTGCCTTGACTTCACTTGTACGGATGACTGGAACACACGATTAGCCATGCCTTAAATTAGTCGAAAAATCTTGATTTAGCGCGTTTGTTGGTTTTTACGCAGAAAACACGCATCAACAATAGCACTCAGTTTACGTTTCTCCCATGACGGAGTCATGAGCAAATTATAGTAGTACAATTGAACTAATTAATGGGTTAAATATTTGAGGTCTGGTGGTAATGTCTTCTGTTCAAACGAGTCAGCTGATTTCACTCCTAATCAATAATGTCTTAATGGTGATTACTGTCGCAGCCGTAACCCTGGGAGCCTGGTTGCGTTGGCACTGGCTGCGCTTTGAAGGTAAACGTACCCGATCAGTGCGACGAAGTTGTCGGTGGGCCTATGTCAGTTTTGTGTTAGCGGCTGTAACGCTACTGGGCATGTTGTCTAGCTTAGGAATTCTGGCTTTACGGGCGTTGGTGTCTGTAAATGCTTTGGTCATGGTAGCGATGGGGATTTTTGTGCTCAGTGTAATGACTCTGTTGTTGGCGTTGGGACTGTGGCTATTTGACCTCTGCTGTGATTTGCCGGTAGTTAGACGGCAGCGGGGAATTCCGCCCATAGCCTTTCTGCCGGTTTCGATCACCGGAATAGCAAAGAGCCAGCGTTTGTCAAGACGAGCGCAGCGTAAGATGACCGTCAGAAGTCGGAGCTAAAAACCCTCGACAGCTATGAGCACTGCCGAGGGTTTATAAACAGACACACAGAAATGGGCTAACCCAGTTCAGACCGCTAGCCCAGATTAGCCAATTCTCGCTGAGCTAAAGCAAAGCGCTTCAGGATTTTCTCCGCCATTTGAGCCGGCATCAATCCCAGGGCTGTTTTTGCCTGGTCAGGTGTGGCATGGTCCACCAAAATGTCAGGCACCCCTAGACGGAAAACAGGTACGTTGATGTCATTGTCCAGCAATGTTTCTGCCACCGCTGAGCCAAAGCCGCCCATCAGACAGCCCTCTTCGATAGTGGCAACTCGCTGAATTTTTTGGGCCAGGGGCGCAATTAGCTCTTTATCTAGAGGTTTGACAAAGCGGGCATTGATTACAGTGGCTTCGACACCATGCTCGCTCAGGATTTCAGCGGTTTGCATGGTGGAATACACCATAGATCCATAGCCAAGTAGCAGCAGATCATCGCCCTGGCGTAGAACTTCGCCCTTGCCAATGGGCAGTGCTTCCCAGCCTTCTTCCATCAAGGGAGCGCCGTAGCCTTTGCCACGGGGATAGCGGACGGCGATGGGGCCATCGGTATATTCAATCCCGGTGACGATCATCTGTTGCAGTTCGGCTTCATCCTTGGGTGCCATCACCACCATATTGGGTATGGAACGCAGGTAAGAGATGTCGTACATGCCCTGGTGGGTGGGGCCGTCGGCTCCGACAATACCAGCACGGTCCAGACAGAAAAAGACGGGCAGGTTCTGAATGCAAACGTCATGGACGATTTGGTCGTAGGCCCGCTGCAGGAAGGTGGAGTAAATGGCGGCGACTGGTCGCATGCCTTCGCAGGCTAGGCCAGCGGCCAGGGTGACGGCATGTTGTTCGGCGATGCCAACGTCGATGTACTGCTTAGGTAGTTTGGCTTGGAGTTTGTCTAATCCGGTTCCTGTCGCCATGGCTGCGGTGATACCCACAATTTTGGGGTTGTTTTCTGCCAGCTTGATCAGGGTTTCGGCAAACACCTTGGAGTATTTGGGCGGTGTGGGTTTTGTAGAGGGATAGCCCTTACCCGTGGTCAGATTAAATGGAGACTGGGCATGGTAGCCCACCTGATCTTTCTCTGCGATCGCATACCCCTTGCCCTTAACCGTAGACACATGGACCAAAACAGGTCCGCCCTTGGCATGGGCCTCTTTAAATATGTTGATCAGTTCGTTCAGGTTGTGACCATCAACAGGCCCCATGTAGGTAAACCCAAGCTCCTCAAATACAGCGCCCACCTTAGACATCGCCAGGCGCTTCATGCCTTCCTTCATCCGATCTAACTCTGGCGAAAAGGAATCTCCCACAAATGGAATTTGCTTTAGCTGCTCTTCGATGTTGTCGCTGAGAAACTGCATCGGTGGGCTCAACCGAATTTTATTAAGGTAGCGAGGAATGGCACCAACGTTGGGAGAGATAGACATCTCATTATCGTTGAGCACCACTACCAAATTGGTGTTGGGTAAATGACCGGCGTGGTTAATGGCTTCTAGGGCCATGCCGCCAGTGAGAGCGCCGTCGCCAATAATGGCCGCAACTTTGTAATCATCCCCCTGTAAATCACGGGCAATGGCCATGCCTAAAGCAGCGGAAATGCTAGTAGAAGCGTGACCTGCACCAAAATGATCAAACTTACTTTCGCAGCGCTTGAGGTAGCCCGCCACACCATCCTTTTGACGGAGCGAGGCAAAGTCTTGATAACGTCCGGTGATCAGCTTGTGGGGATAGGCCTGATGACCTACATCCCAGACCACCTTGTCACGATCTAGATCCAGGGTTTGATAAAGACCCAGGGTGAGCTCTACCACGCCCAGCCCTGGCCCCAGATGTCCGCCACTCGCAGCCACCGTTTGCAGATGCTTTTCTCGAATTTGCTGGGCAATGGCTTCTAACTGTTTCACAGATAAGCCATGCAACTGGTTAGGATGAGTTATGTCACTCAGATGCATGTTAAATACCCTCTAGATCGTTTGCAGTAATTATTGAATGTCGTTGCTGACTTGCAGGGCGATATCGATGGGACCATCTCCTAACTCAGCACCGACTCGTGTTTTATCACTCATTCACTGTAGATTAGATCAGGGTTTCAAAGGGCATTCATTCTAAAATTACCGCTGTTCTAAGCCGCGTTCATAGAGTAATCTGTGGGTTTCCCATGGGGATTGGGGCCGTTCTACCTGTGGATAAGTTTTATATAACGATTACTATGCAAGGGAGAGCTGTCTGCTAGCTATAGGACAGCCAGGCTGCATCCAATGCTGTGTCGCACTGTTTTGTTTTATCGGACCTATTGAAAATGATTAAGATGACTACTATTTTGGCTGCGTATCCTAAGCTCTATCGGTCACTGGTTGTACCTGCAGCCCTGAGCGTTGCCACCGCATCGTTAATGGCATTGCCAAGCTATGGGGCCAATGACGACGACAACTATGGTGAATGTCTTGCAGATTTGACAGGCACTGGCATTAGCCTGGAGCAGGCATCGGCCAGCTGCGCCGGCACCCGCTTCCCCGGTATGTTAGGGGACTGTGTTGTAGATGTTAGTCAGGATACTGGTATTGGTGCGACGGATGTACTGGAAGGGTGTGAGCGCTCTCGCCGCCCTGACGAAGTGGCTGATTGTACGATTGATATTCACAGCGCGTTGCTGGCTCAACCGTCGGTAAAGGCGTTAGAACACTGTAGCCGAAGCCTACTACCGGAGCGCTATGGTACCTGTGTAGTAGATCTCAGTGATGAATTAGCGGTAGATGCAGCCCTAGATCGTTGCATTCGGGCGGGATATCGTCCCTGGACTACATCCCCCCGTCAGTAGTCTTACCACGAAAGCTAACGGGTAATTAAACCTTTAAATCCTCCAGATAGAGCATTTAAGATTTTATCTGGAGGATTGTTTATGGGGTCAACGACCAGCGACTGGCAATGGGCATGCGCCAGCCCAGACCAAAGGCTCGATCGGTGACCTTTAGCACTGGTGGAGCCTGACGGCGCTTAAATTCAGCCCGAGTGAGGAGATGGGTGACTCGTTGTACCACATGGGGAGCATGGCCAGCGGCGACAATATCAGCCGCTGACTGATGCCGTTGAATTAACCGTTCTAGAATGTCATCAAGGATGTCGTAGGGGGGCAATGAATCTTGATCTACCTGGTCAGGCCGTAATTCAGCGCTGGGGGGTTTGGTTAAGATATTGCTGGGGATAATTTCAAGTTTGTTGTTTTGTTCAATCAGCCCTAAACACTGGTTGGTGGGGACATTGGTATTTAGCCAGCGACACAGACGATACACCATGGTTTTAGGGACGTCGGCAATTACCGCCAGGCCACCATTCATGTCACCGTATAGGGTGCAGTAACCTACGGCCATCTCAGATTTGTTGCCGGTGGAGAGGAGGAGATGGCCAAATTTGTTGGCGATGGCCATGAGTAAGTTGCCTCGAATCCGCGATTGGAGATTCTCTTCGGTGACACCGGGCTGAGTGTCGGTAAATAGATCCAACAATGTATGGTCATACCCTTCCATCAGTTCTCCAATGGGTAGCGTTTGGGTATTGATGCCAAGATTGTGGGCCAGTTTCTCAGCGTCGCTGATCGAGTGGTCTGAACTGTACGGTGAGGGCATGAGAACGCCTAGCACATTTTCAGGGCCAAGGGCTGCAGCTGCGATCGCTGCCACTAATGCCGAATCAATCCCGCCACTCAAACCAACCACAGCCTTATTAAAGCCACACTTCTGCGCATAATCCTGCACCCCCAACACCAGGGCAGACCAGATTTCTGCTTCCGGTAGCTCTAGCAGAGGCTGAATCAATCCAGGTTGCAAATCCCCTGCAGCATAGTCCACGATTTGCACCGTAGTTTCAAAACCAGGGCTGCGGCTCACCAGCTCTCCCTGACGGTTTACCGCCACACTACAGCCGTCAAAAATTAAATCATCGTTACTACCTGTCTGATTGACATACACGATTGGGCAGGTATGGTGTTGGGCCGCATGGGCAATCAGTTTCTCCCGTAGCGTTTGTTTGCCAACGGTAAATGGCGATGCAGATAGGTTCACCACCAGATCCACACCTGCTGCTACCACCTCAGCGGTGGGATTGACCTCATAGGCTCGCTGTCCCCAAAAATCATCTTCATTCCACAGGTCCTCACAGATGGTGACACCGATGTGAACAGTCTCATCACCCGCTTGCAGAGAGAAGTGATTAGGGTCAGTACCTGATTCAAAATATCGGTCTTCATCAAACACATCGTAGGTGGGCAGCAGCCGCTTATGGAAGACTGCCTGAATCTCACCATTTCCCAGTAGTACCATACTGTTGTACAGGGGCTTTTGACCCTTTGTGCCAGCGTCTGGATTGGGCTGGGCCAAACCTACCAAGACAGACAGATCTGGAGATAGATCCTTGGCCATTTGTTTGACTAAATGTTGCATCTGTTGGATAAACCCTGGTCGTAACAATAAATCTCTGGGAGGATAGCCACACAGAGAGAGTTCTGGAGTTAGCAATAGCCGAGCGCCTTGCTCAGCAGCACTTTGAGCAGATGTCAGAATCTTTTGTGCATTGCCGATGAGATCTCCAACGGTAGGATTAAGTTGAGCTATAGCAAGTTTCATAATAGATCAGGGAGTAAAGAACAGAGAACCAACCCGTGGGTTGAGTTGAATCCATAAAACCCAAAAACAAAAATTTAAAAACAACAATCAACAGATTTATACAAACACCATCGGCTTATTTTTTAATGGCTCAAATGCTTCAGCATCAAAGCTATAGAGGCTAGCAGGGCGACCCGCACCACGGGAGGTTTTAATACCGGTATCTTTTAGAAAACCGAGCTTTAGCAATCGGGTACGAAAATTAGAATAGTCGGAAAAGTCCTCGCCTAAAATTGTTGTATAGAGCTGATATAAATCACTCAAGGTGAACATTTCCGGTAAAACATCAAAGGCAACGGGGCTATATTTCACCTTGTTTCGTAACCGCATGGTGCCATAGGTGAGAATCTCCTGATGGTCAAAGGCTAGTTCAGGTAAATGATTCAGGGGATACCAGGCAATGCCACTGACGCCATCGGCAATTAGCTCGGCTTCGGCATAGCGCACCAGGGCAAAATAACTGACTGATAAGTAGCGCACATTATAGGCATCTGCGGCTTCCCTGGGGTCGCGTTTAGGACCGCCAAAGGAGTAAAGCTGTTCTACGTACAGATTGTTGACCCGAATTTTTTCCGCAAGCACCCGATAGGAAGCCTTTTCCAAAGATTCTCCCTGACGTACCAGAGTTCCTGGAAGAGACCACTGGCCTAAAAAGGGGGCTTCATGGCGCATCACTAACAAAACCAGTAAACGATTTTGTTCGGTATCCACCGAGAAGATGACGTTATCAATACCGACCTTGAAATCGGCTAAGGGGTGGTCGGTGTGTTTGCCGGGCATGGGTATAAATTGTTTTGGTGGATGTAGGTTTTCACCACTGCGGGGATTTCGTCTGGCTGTTCCGGACAGCCCTGCCGGAGGGTGCTGGATGAAATATGATGTTGGGAGATGGGAGTTGAGATCGCGACATTAGCTCCCAGATTACGTAACTCTGTTAGGTCCTCCTCCTGCAGACCATAGCCCGGTCTGGGAAAGACCAAAATATTGGCCCACCGCATCACATCCTCTGACCGATGCCAGCTGGGCAGCTGTTTTAGCAAATCAGCGCCGATTACAAACGTAAACTCAGCATGGGGCCAAATTCGGCGGGCCCGCTCCAACGTAATAACGGTGTAGGGATGGCTTAGCTCCGGATAAAGCTTGACCGTACCAGGCGTATCCAAATCAGCAATGGCTAATCCCAGCATATCCATACGCATACCAATGGGGGACTGATCCACTTTCCATGGATTATCAGAGGCCCACACCGCCACATGGTCAAACTGGTGTCCCAGAGTAGCCACAATGCTGCGATGGCCATTGTGGGGTGGATCGGCACTTGTCCCAAACAGTGCCACTCGGGTTGTTATGACAGGGGGAATAGTCACTGGCAATTGGAGATTAATAAGCAGGTTTCCCATCAAATTATTTGGCATACACTACGTCCAGGTTGAACCTTTGGCTGCTTCTACAGAACATTTCATACTGGGTCCAAGTTGCTCCTTTGGCTGCTTCTGCAGAACATTTCAATACTGGTCATAACCAGGGTTGAACCCTGCTCATATGGGAATCTCAACTAACAGTAGCGAGCTGGCCGCGACTGGTGCAATTGGTGAGCTGTTGTAAATCCATCGAAATTGTTGCCTGGGGTACAGAAGGATTGACCACATCCCGCACATCTGACGGTAGCTGCGCTACTGACTCTGTAGCTCGCTGACGAATCCTATCCAGAGGTTCAATCGAGGTTAACCGGACTCCATTTTCCATTACCGGCATTAGTAACGCCTGAGTGTCTTTGGGCAACGCTTCAGTCGCCAGCCCCAACCGATCGCCTGTAGCTGAGCGAAAGATTTGCTTACGACCTGGATAAGTAAATTTGCCACTGGCTTCCTTCATCACTGGAATCCCGTCAATATCCACCAGCTTATAAACCCCATTGACGGGCACTCCGGTAACTAGCTTAGTCCCCAGACCATAGCCATCAATACAGGCCCCCGCTTTTTTCAGCCTGACAATCTCTCGCTCATCTAAATCACCGCTGGCAAAAATCGGCACCCCTGGCAATAGTTGCCGCACCTGCTGAGAAAGATCGACGAGATCGCCGGAGTCCAGACGCACCCCCGCCAAGTTATCCGCAGGCTGCTGGGCCAGCAGCTCAGCTGCAGCCACAGTGTCATAGGTATCAATCAGCAGTGGAGCACCGGGAAAATAACGATGAAAAGCCGTAAATGCATCAGCTTCACTACCCTCCAGGGCCGCCAGAGCCATCACCAGGGCATGGGCCATGGTACCCACCGGTTTGTGTCCCAGCTTCAATGCCGCCAGCACATTGGAGGTGGCATCCAAACCGCCAGCCAGAGCAGCCCGAGCGGCCCATAGGGACGCCTGGGGACCAAAGGCCCGTCGGGTGCCAAATTCCAATAGTTTGGCCTTGGGGCCAGCCACATCCCGCAGCCGCGCTGCCTTGGTGGCGATCAACGTTTGGTAGTTAATGGCATTGAGCAAATAGGTCTCTACAATTTGAGCCTGCCACAGGGGAGCCTCCACCCGCAGTATGGGCTCATTAGCATAGATAGCAGTTCCTTCAGGCACAGCCCAAACATCGCCTGAAAACTGCCCTGACTCCAGCAGGCTCCAAAAGTCAGCTGGTGCCCCTGCAAAGATATCCGTTGCTTTTAAGGCAGCCACCTGCTCAGCCGTAAACTGAAATTTTTCCAGATAGTCCAGAGCCGACGCCAGCCCCGCTGCGATCAGATAGCCAAATCCTGCCGGCAGTCGCCGCACAAATAGCTCAAAACTAGCCCGACGCTGGTCCAGTCCTTCACCGACATAGCAAGCCGCCATGGTCAGCTGGTATAGGTCGGTCAAAAGACCATACTCATCGGACCGTACTAACAATGATGGATCGTTAATCATTGGAAAATCTATTCCTTGGTTATGGTTATTTTAACCAAAAATAAATAGGATATTTCAGATGATTTACAAAATTACTCTGAAGCTTTTTAAGCATAAAGATTGTTTATAGTTATATTCAAAGCTTGAAAATAAAAGGCAAAAATTAGCTAGTCGGTTTCACCAAGTTATAGTGTGTATTTCGAGTTTTTTGGTGTACATAAACATAATCTATACATTCTCCCTTTGCTCCCCTTCCCCCCTTGCTTCCCTTGCCCCGAAAACCGCAGGCATCTTTCTCCTTGGCCCCTTCCCTTGCTGTCAATTAGAAAGATATTCTTAAGAAAGGAAAAACCTTAATCCCTGAAATCCATGGCTTCGTCTTCGCCCATTGCTGAACCCACCTGGAAAACAATTATTCGTTTGATGCGTTGGGATAAGCCTACCGGGCGTCTGATCTTGATGGTGCCAGCCCTATGGTCATTGTTTCTAGCGGCTGAGGGGACACCGGAGGTGCTGTTATTCGTAGTGATTGTATTGGGGAGTCTGGCCACTAGTGCGGGGGGCTGTGTTGTTAATGACCTGTGGGACCGCAACATTGACCCCAAGGTAGAACGCACTCGAAATCGACCGTTAGCATCACGGGCGTTGACGGTAAAAACTGGCATTGTTATTGCTGTTGTTGCGTTTCTCTGTGCCATAGGGTTTGCGTTGTACCTCAACCCGCTCAGTATTTTGTTGTGTTTCTTAGCCTCGCCCGTGATTGTGTTATACCCACTGGCAAAACGGGTATTTCCTGTGCCTCAGCTGGTGCTGGCCATTGCCTGGGGGTTTGCAGTGTTGATTCCCTGGAGTTCGGTCACGGGGCAGTTAGATTTGTCGGCCTGGCTATTGTGGGGAGCGACGGTGCTTTGGACCTTAGGTTTTGATACGGTCTACGCGATTCCTGACCGTAAATATGATGCGCAACTGGGTGTGAATTCGAGTGCTCGCTTTTTTGGGTCCAGTACCCCTGAGGTGGTAGGGCTATTGTTTATGGGAACGGCGACGCTGCTGCTGTGGCTGGGGATATATCGTTCGTTGGGCGGTGTTTACATTGCGACTTGGGCGATCGCATCTGGGCTTTGGTTTACCCATTATCGAAAATTGCGAAACAAGCGACAGCCTGCCCATGTTTATGGACAAATTTTTCGTCAGAATGTCATTCTTGGATTTGTTTTGTTGGCGGGAATGATTGCCGGGTCGTTGATGTAATATTTGTGCGTAGGTTGGGTTGAGGAACGAAACCCAACAATCGATATCCCATCGCCATCCACCCGTCGAAACCCAACAATCGATATCCATCGCCATTACTCGCTCGATTTTTGGAGTGTTGGCGATGTTGGATTAAAACAATATCGGTCAATTTGAATGGGTGTTGGCAATGTTGGGTTGCACATAATATTCGGATAATTACGGGAAATTCAGGTTATGGGTCAACCCAACCTACGTTTGGGGTTATCTCTGTTTAGATGCAAAATATTGCTTTAAATCGTTGTTGCCGACTAAATACGCCATAATCACACAGCACAATATGGCCATGGCAACGCTACCTATAGAAATAATGATCGATAAGGTTTTGCCTATGAGGGCTAACATACTGACCAACGCTACAACGACTAAACTCAGGACCCCTACCAGCATCCACTTTGCCCAGCGGTAACCTTGCAGGACAAGATACATAATGATGGCTGTGAAAATAATACGGCCAATAGCCCAGAGATCTTTTGAAAGGAAGATTAGACAAGCATCAAGAATGAGTAGTCCTAAAAACAAAAGTACTAGAGTATTACGGGCCTGGATATTAGCAGATATTGTTTTCATATTCGGAAGGTTTCAAAATTAAAGGTAGCGTTGCACAACCAGGATATAGGGATATAGGTAAGAGTTTATGATGCCTGATCGGAGGAAGAAGAAGTCAAGAATCGAAACTCAGCTTTAAAGCTGACGATCATCACTCTAATGAACTCATAATAGGAAGTGGGCAATAATAATTTTCTGCCAGTCTAGGTACAAGATTAGTCCCTTTATGCAGATTAAGTCCTGTTGACTATATTCCCTTTCCCCTTTTCCTATGCTCGAATTACATTGCCATACTACTTTTTCCGACGGTACCCTCACACCTCAGCAGCTGGTAGAGCGAGCGATAGCGAAAGGTGTTAAGGCTCTAGCCATTACCGATCACGATACTATTTTTGGTTGGGAGGCGGCCCGGAGTGCGGCCCAACCCTACGGGTTAGAAATTGTCCCTGGCATCGAGTTGAGCACAACATATAATGAGCGTTCTATGCACATTCTGGGGTTTTACCCCGATCCGCAAAGGCTACAGTCACCCTTAAATGAGCGCATCCAAGGTCGGCATCGTCGGGCACAGAAAATGGCGGATAAGCTAGGAGAGCTAGGGTATCCCATTGAACTACCTCCAATGCCTGGCAATATGGCCCCTGGGCGTCCCCACATTGCTAAAGCGCTTTTGGCCGCCGGTCATGTCACATCTCACCAGGACGCATTTCAACGGTTTATTGGCGATCACGGTCCGGCCTACGTCCCCTATGAAAAATTTACGGCGGTAGAAGGTATACATTTACTTAAAAGCTGTAGTGCGGTACCTGTGTGGGCACACCCTTATCTATTTCGTGGTGGCATTGTGGAGGAGGTGTTGCCTGAATTGGTAAAAGCGGGACTGATGGGTGTGGAGGTTTATCACCCACACCACAGCATTAGTGAAGAAAGAGTTCTAGAAGATTTATGTGAAAAGTATGGCTTATTGATGACGGGCGGCAGTGACTACCATGGACCTCAGCCCAAACCTAAGGCAAAGGATGTAGACCTGAACAGTCTTAATCTGCCACTGGAATTGTTGGATATGGTGAAGCAGGCGGCAACCGGTTTGAGAGATAAAGGCTAAGGGGAAAGATGCCTGAGCTATTTGAGTAAGGTGGAAGGGATAAGTTTGCTCTTTCCCCTCTCATCCGTTATTCAAACCACTGCCGGTTCTTCTGCCATCCGTGGATTCCAGCGAGAACGACGTTCTTCGATGTGCATATTCTCACTGTTCTTCTTTAAGTGGCGAGGGCTGCTTTCAAAGGCCAAAGACGAGGGTAGGGTATCTATGCCGTACTCGGATTGGATAAAGGTGTTTACATCCTGGTAAGAAGGAGAGAAACCATCATCCGATCCGCTAGAACCAATGGATAGAGATCGTCTGAGGGTTGTGGAGAACATGCCAGTGCCGTCATCAAAGAAGCGTTCGGTGGTCTCGCCGTAATGGGAATAGGGATAGAATGAGATATCGGTTGCAGTTTGTTCAGCAACCCAGGATACATAGGCCCAGTATTCGCTAAAGGTGCCAAAATCGTTAGCGGAACGCATCATCAACAGTAACCAATGGTCAGTCGAGTCATAGTACTGAGTAATGCGCTGGGCAAATGTCTTGAGGTGTTCTTGCTTAAACCACATATGGTGGGGCACAAATGTACCCGTTTCATCCGTTAACGGTGTAACACCCAGTACTTTACGAATCCAGGTATCCCATTTACCAACAATGGTGGGGTTTCCATATTCGTTGTGCTGTAGCAAAGCGAAGGTATATTCTAGAGCAGAATCCTCACCACGCATGGCTGGCCATGTAGCGGCTGGTAGCAGATCGCTATCCCAAACCAGATACCACTCGCTAAGATCGGGAATTCCTTCAAACGCACCTAGTTTTAACAACTGCTGATAAAACCAACCAGGGTTGTAAAGAGACTTACCTAGATTTAGCTCTGCACAAATCGCTGTTTTAGTCAGGCCAATCGTTTGGAAAAATATCTCTTCGTTGTGAATGTGTAACGGTGCAGTGGCCCACTCTTTAGATAGTTCTTCTAAAGGGGCGACCTCACCAGGCAAGGTGATAATGTGAATCGCCCTGGGCTGATAGTGAAAGGTTAATCCTTCCAAAACTGCACGGGTATTCCAGCGGGCACAAAATAATGGAATAACAATATCAAAGGGAGGGGTAGCCATGACAATTTCAAGCGTTGGTGTAAGGAGAAGGGATGACAATTATGCAGGGCCATTGCATGTGATGGCCCTGCATGGATTTACCTATACAGGGGATAGGACTTCGGCTGTTCCTGTAGAATGTGCTGCAACAGTTTCCATCAGGCTGTGACCCACGGTAGATGGGTCTTCGAGGCCAACATCGCTGCAAAGTGGATCAATGCCAATGCCCTGCCGTGGGTAATCTTGGCAGATCTTCCGGTAAGCGTTGATGGCTGCATAGAGTTCTTCCTCAGTCAGGGAGTTGAGATAGCCACACTTACCAATCTCACCTTTCGGTAGGGGGGCAGCTAAGTTGCCACCGCGTTTCTGAACAATCTTTTCTTGAGATGCCCAGACAGTTTCGTTATTCAGTAGAACATCGTTCCAGAGGCTCAGGCCAAAAGAACTGATTAATCGCAGAATCCGATGGAATTCGTCGGACGTAATCCAGTTGTCGCGGTAGCTGAGGTAAGCGCCAAAGCCCATACCGATGGCAACCGCATGACCATGGAGTAAACCTGCCTCGATTTCAAAACCAGGGGACCAGGTATGTCCATAGGCATGGGGACGACATTGGTGAGTTTCGTAAAGGTTATCGTATTCAGCCTCTACATAGCTTCTAAGTGCTGCGCCAAGGATTTTCTGAGAGAGAACGCTAATGTCAGTACCGGATTCGCAGTCCAGGGTTCCAAACCGAGTCTCAATTAAAGCAGGACCTGCCTGCTCTAGAAACTCAAATAGCTCCATATTTTTAACGGTAGCCATTTTGATGATTTCGGCAATACCGTGACGCAACCAGCCTTCACGCAATGTTTTGAAGAAGGACCGATCGGTTAAGGAAAGAACCGGTGCATGGTATGCACCAAAGAGATTCTTGTACCCAAAACCGTCGCAACAGGTACGAGGAGATGGACCGGCATCAATACCTGCCACAATCGAAGTGGACAGCATTACATAGGGAGTGTTGCGATGATAAAGGGCGCAGGCAAGGCCACCAGTATCTGTAAGCACGCCACCGCCAACAATAAGAACGGGCTCATTACGACAGACGCCGACCATTTTGAAGTCACCTAGCATACGCTCGACAGTGTGGATGCCTTTATCCACTTCCATGGCGCGATACACCAGCTTCTCTAAATGGATGCCGTGATGTCTGAAGTAGGCTTCAATCTTCTCACCGTAGTAGTTTTCAACATTTTGATCAACCAGACAAACACATCGTCCGTGGGCGATGTACATATCACGCAACACTGTTTGCTCAGGATCTAATGTGTTTTCTACCACACGGATAGATGTGAATGTTCGGGAGGTCATAACAGCTTCGATGATCTGATCATCATCGGTGCTGACCACATGCGCCTGACTCTCACGATAGCTAGAGGTGGGGTAAACCGCATGGGGATTCTCATCCACCAGGTGGACGGCCAAGTCTTGGTAAAAACTACTGTCAGCAGTGCGAAGCAGGCGTTCTAACAGCTTGCTACCACCTAGGTTTGATTGGTGTACGCGGTTGGCAAAGGTGCCCCACTCGGCTCCTGCTGGTGCGTCAAAAGCAGCAATAACCTCCGTTAATAATCCAAAGAAGCGACTAATTGAAAAATTGAGACAACTTCGTAAACTCCGACAGGCGGAGAGACCTGCGATCGCATCTGCTGCCGCAAACTCTTGCCCCAATTCTTCCGAAAAAGCTGGACTGTTGACCAGCGAAAGAATCAAGTTTCTGAAAGATTCGCCACAGCAAATCACCTCAATAGCATCATCCAAATTTTGGAGTGCCATCGGGGCATTGTCATAGGCTGAGATAAACGCTTTAAAAGCCAGGGTGGTATTTGCCATTGTTGTTCCGAGAAAAATAGCAACCGCAATACAATAAAATTCACAATATC
>JBCCJR010000068.1:0-16997 GCA_039045805.1 Cyanobacteria bacterium P01_C01_bin.118 | reverse complement strand
CGGATCTTGAAACGGGTAGCGGACATAATCAAATTGCACACCATCTACATCATAGTTATTGACCAGTTCCTGCAGCATCCGCATTAAATAACTGCGCACCTCTGGATTAGCCGGATCTAAAAAAGGCTTATCCTGACCTATCGGCACAATACGACCTTGACGATCATAAGCCGCCCAGTCAGGGTTAGCGTTAATTAACGGACCTGGATAATTGGCTGGGAGATTTAACAGTGCATTATGGCGACGATTGCCAGCTGCAAAGAGCCACACCCAAGCATGAACCTCCATGCCACGCTCCTTACCCAATTTGACGGCTGAGGCCAGGGGGTCCCAGTGACGGGTTAAGGGATTTTGCTGAGGCGCAATGCGACTGGGGTAGATAGGATAACCCGCATTAATAGATTCAAAAAAAACTGTATTGATGCCAGCAGCTGCAAGACGATCAAATATTTCCGCTAATTTGGCCTCAGACCCTGCTCGGACAATTGTGCCTCGATCCAACCACATGCCCCGAATTTCGGGTTGGGCCAGAGGTTGATCCACTGGGAATGAATTCCAGATATCGCGACGAGCCTCTAGCCAACGTTGACGGGCTGTGAGATAGTCCCGGCGAGCAATTAGGTCAGGCCAGTCAGCCAATGTTTGTCTGGCTGTTTCAAGGGCAGGGTGGGTTAATGATGTACTGGTCAGACTGGCTCCCCCTAAACTGGCATTTAGACTGCCCTCTGTCTTAATAGACGTCAATGCTAGTTCGGTGGGCTGAGCACTGGCATAGCCGTGCAGTAACGCCCCTTCAAACCGTCCCATTAAATTTCTTAGCTCCGCCTGCATCGCCCTATTTAGAAACGGGCTAATGGCACCATTTCCTGGCCGGACATCCAACCCAGGCGGCTCGACATTATGGGCTGGATCTGCAGCATCAAGAGTCAACAGCCAATGACTGTCTGGATGACTGGTAGGTTCTAAGGTTCCTCCCCTTGCTTCCAAAGACTCTAGCCCAGATGATGTCGCAACACTGGGAGTCGCAAACAAAAAACTACCCAGCAAAGCAGTCAAGGTATAAAAATTAACTAAGGTTGGATGAAGCATGAGCAAGTGTGACGGACGAAGCAAGATTACTGACGCAGCAAATGCAAGACAGTGCCAAAAAACACTACGGTGTGGGGAATGTAACCGAGGAAATATATAAAAAAGGATGCCCAGAAGCAGAGACCCGAATGGATATTAACTTCTTAGACATATTTGGCTGTATCAGCTCAGTAAAGTTACTCAAAATAGCTTAAATACAAGAAAATTTAGGACTATTTTGAAATCTAGAGCTCAGAAACTTTAAGAGCTCCCTGAACAAGCCACCCAAGGGATTTTTCTAAAAGATACATAGTACGCTCTTAACATAGAACGTGCTGCGATTCTTTTCTATCCCTCATTACATCTGCTGGCGGATTGCCCAGAAAATAAGGCGAAATCTTTTTTATTTTTGCTTATCTTATTGACGAGTATTCATAATCCGTGATCCCGCTAGTAGGGGCATTATGGAGAATACTTATCTCACCAATGACAGTAGTATCCCATGATACGAGCCATCTTTACTTGATATTCGGTAGGCACCCGGATAGTTAGCTAATATGCCAGGTCATCTGTATTAGCTCCCTTGTAGCAGAACAAGTTTTATATATCTTGAGCCTGACTAGCGTCACTGTAGTACAATACAAAATCCTGCGTTGGCTCAGTGCAAGGTGTGTACTGGCCCGCTAAGCTCATTAAGTTCATTCAATTGACTGTAATCGGTAAGCTCTATGGCGCTCCTGCAAGAACAAAAGCAATCTATTATTTCTGACTATCAGGTGCATGAAACTGACACTGGCTCTGTCGACGTGCAAGTAGCCATGCTCACTGAAAAAATTAATCGACTTAGTAAGCATCTTCAGGTTAATAAAAAGGATCATTCATCCCGCCGTGGTCTATTGCGAATGATTGGTCGTCGTAAGCGTTTGCTTGCCTATTTAGTAAAGCAAGATACTGAGCGCTATCAGGCTTTGATTAAGCGGCTAGGTATTCGCGGCTAACTTATGGCCTAGACAAATAAATACCACAGCCTTGTGTGCGCAATCTAATATTAGGTGTTGTATGCCTTCAGAATCTCAGCGTGAGCCACTGCCCTTTGAGCCTAAGTCTAATAAGCAGTCAGGTGGCAAGGGGACTGTGTCTGATTCAACCGCCTCAACAAACGCCTCTACCCCCGCAAAGAAAAGCTCTGCTAAGGTATCTGCTCGCTCTGACAAGGCTGACAAGGATAGCTTGGGTATTCCTGAGATCGTAAGTCGGCGCATGATGCGTCGTATGGCAATATTTGCTGGCATACCTACGTTCTTGGGAATGTCCTCCTTTGTCATTGCCTACTTTTTGCTCACTCAGCACATTGCTGAATTTCCCAATGTAGTTGTGTTGCTTGTGTCCCTGGGTTTCTTTGGATTGGGGACAATCGGGCTGAGCTATGGAGTTTTGTCAGCATCCTGGCAGGAGGATGTTGAGGGAAGTTTATTGGGCATTTCTGAATTTTCAGTCAACTTCCGCCGTCTAATCCAGGGGCTACGAAATAAGCCATCTACATCAGATTAGAAAAGCAGACCACTAGTCTGGCTCATCTATGATGTCGTTTAGCTGCTGCTCCATTTTCCTCAGCATGCTCATGATAGCTGGCAAAGTTTTTTGTTTTGTATCTTGAACATCAAGGTTCCGTTGAGCCTGAGTACGTAGTTCTGAAATACGCTGTTGTAAATCGTGGGCAATGCCCAACGCATCGCGACCAATATTATCCACTTGCTGCTGCTGATAAAACTTTAGCGCGGCTCCTCGCAGTACTTGCAGCGTAGCTTCTTCTCCGTGCTTCCCTGGCATGACTCGAAATCGTAATAATATTCTTTTTTGATTGTAAATACGCTCAATTTCAATTTGCTTGGGTTTACGTACAGGAATCAAAGAAAGGCTCATGGTTCGTTTGAGCTCATTGATGACGCCTTGAAATAGTTGGGGTGAGATATTGTCCACCACCGATTGCACCACACCATCTTTGCTCCATAAAATTCGGCCGGTAGCGCTTTGCCGCTCCAGATAGAGTCGTCCGATGCCTTCTTGGGTAATAATGCGTTTGAGTAAGTTTTGAGTTAAGTCCTTAGGGCTAGTTTGACTCAGATTGAGATTTGCCTCGGTTTGAGTTGCTAATGCGGGTTCTTTTACAGGTTGTTCTAAGGCAACAGCCTCGGCTTCTGACGCTAGCTCAATACTCAGCGGAGCCTGAGGAGATGCTTTACCGTTAGTAACACTGGCACTTGGCTCGTTGTGTTGTTGCAGAACCTCCATCGATGGCTTGGGAGAGGTTGAGAGGGAAGGTGTTTCTTCTGTTAAAACAGCACGAGGATTTTCTATGATTTCTGTAGGGGCTCCTACAACCAGTGTAGGGAGCTCTTCAAAAGCAGTGTCAGCTGTATTAGATTTTGGCTGAGTGACTTGAGATGACTGACGATTTTTGGCTGAGTGACTTAAAAATTTAGATAAAATTTCTCGATGCCAATCCGATGAAATGGGGCGCGATACGATGGAGCAGTTAATGTAGGAGACTAAACGTCTGACATAGTCGGCGGCATTGGTGTCGTCAGGGCTCACCATACCTAGGTTAAGGGTACTACCTTGTATAGAAAGTGGAAGTACCTGATAGTAAAGGCAAGCCTCAAAGGGCAAAATGCCTTCTATCAACAAAAACATTTGGTCTAAGTCAGCCTTCAACTCAGTCTGTTGAAAACCATAGGGCGACTGAGATAAGGCATTTTTGTCGGAAAAGGTTGACATGGGGACTGCCTTAGAAAGGAATAACGAAAATGGGTGACAGGCACACTGATGTAAATGGGGCAATCTGCCCGTGGGGCACCAACGCCTGTTGCCCGAAGACAACCTTTCAGAGCCCTTTTGATTATGTCCGTAAATTCTGGGCAGCTAGATAAAGCTTAGCCCATTCACTCATGACTTGTTTAGACTTACACCCTTGCTTTTGTGCAATCTCATCAATGCTCGTACCTTGTTTAAGTTCGGACAGCAATTGCTGTTGTGAAGGTTCCAAGGTTTGCCAGTAGTTTTGCCATTGGTTGGCCGTTAGTCCCAAATCGTGATCTGTGAGCGTCGTTTTTAACCAACCTAAAACGAGTTCCGGCTGTTCTTTGAGAGTAAAAATACGGATTGCGTGATAGCTAATTTTCTCTCGTAGCCGATAAACCTGATTAATCGACATGTTTAGCTGCTTAGCAATGTTGTCTTGGGTGTAGCCTTGCAAATGCAGGTTTAACCATTGGGTAGCCGTATCTCCAAGAGTTTCTTGCAGATAGGCCATAAAGGTATCTTTAACCGACTCCCGTGCCCGTTGAGTTTCTTCAAAGTCTTGCTGCTGCTCGTATGTGCTAACGGCCTGAACATCAAATAGGCTAATGGTGCTGTCAGTATCGTCAGTCCCGATTTCCTCTGAAATTAGCTGAATTAGCTGTGCTCCAGGAACTTGCGTCATCCCACCCCGTTGAGAGCGGCGCAGATAGTTAACAAACCGGTAAACAATCAGAGGCTGATTACGAATGGGGCGTAAGCAGTACTCTTCGATGGTAGCCATGGTGAGTAAATTACGGAGCTGTGAGCGCTGCGTAATTTTGGCGATCCAGTTCATTTGCTGCTGCAGGTGGCGATCGCTCTGCAGCATTTCTTGAATGATTTCCTGGAGCACATCTTTGACCTGACGCTGTCGATCCCGACTCAGGGCAATCCAAGTACGAATTTTGCTACGAACCAAAAAAAGGCCCCCTAGCTTACGCATCAGGGTTTGATAGGCTCGATCTGGAGGCAGCCCCCAATAGGTTTTATAGAATATGCGATATCTATAATCCATGGCCTGGGTGGCTATGGACAGCTCCTTGCGGGAAAGTTCTTCAAAGCGTTCAGTATCTTCACCGCAAAGCCACTGGGTAATTGCTGTGTGGGTATCGTGGCTTTGATCGGGCAAATCGGTCTGAAGCCTTTGCTGCCATTCATTTACGATTTTGGTTGCCACTACCATGCGTGCGCCTGCTGCTGATTGGAGAATGCCCTGAACAAAATGCTGTGGGCAACAAGGATTGCTCAATGACTCGCTCATTTTAGTGTACTCAATCCCTCAATTTATCCGGATGTAGTTACTTTTCCCTATTCATCCAATTTTTTGTAAGGATGCTACCAGGTAAAGCACACTGCAAGAACTGCGAACTGATATTTGAAACATCAGTGTACAACGCTTCTTATGAGTACTTTATAAGTTAATTTATTCCGGACAGATTAATCAGCAATCTCACGGTTGACCATGGCGCTTTTGGTGCCATTGCCAGGCATGGTGAATGATGGTTTCGAGATCAGCATACTTAGGGGTCCAGCCAAGCCGTTGACGAGCATGTTCACTGCTGCCGATCAGGCTAGGGGGATCCCCAGGACGGCGCTCGCATTCCACTGCAGGAATTGGGTGACCGGTGACTTTACGGGCAGTTTCGATCACTTCTCTGACGGTAAAGCCATTGCCATTACCAAGGTTGATAAAGGCTGTTTCACCGCCGTCAATCAAATACTGTATGCCCTTAACATGGGCATCTGCCAGGTCCGCTACATGGATGTAATCACGGATGCAGGTACCATCCCGTGTTGTGTAATCGTTACCAAAGATGGAAATATGGTCCCGTTTGCCTAGAGCCGTTTGCAATACCAGGGGAATCAGATGGGTCTCAGGATTATGGTCCTCTCCCAAGCGGCCCTGGGGATCGGCTCCTGCTGCATTAAAATAGCGGAAACAAACTGATTGCAGACCATAGGCTTTTTGAAAGTCCTGAAGCATCATCTCCACCATTAGTTTGCTGGTGGCATAAGGACTAATGGGGTTTTTGGGATGATCTTCTGGAATCGGGACGGTTTTAGGTGGACCGTAGATAGCGCAGGTAGAAGAAAATACAAACCGTTTTACATTGGCCGCTTGCATTGCCTGCAGCAAGTTCAGGGTGCCGTATACATTGTTGCGGTAGTATTCCGCCGGTGCTGTGACTGACTCGCCTACGGCAATGTAGGCGGCAAAGTGCATCACTGCGGCAAAATCATACTGGGCAAATAGCTGATCTAATAGTTCACGGTCAGCAGTATTGCCTTGGATGAGTTTAGCGCTAAGGTGCTGTTCAACTAACTCTTGGTGACCGTACTCAAGGCTATCTAGAATAACGACTTGATAACCTGCTTGTTCAAGGGCGAGTACGGCATGGGAGCCGATGTAACCGGCACCACCAGTCACCAAAATTGCGGGTGCTGTTGTTGGATTAGTCATATAGAAGTTAGTAAATCAGTAGTTATAGCGAATAAAAATAATCTTCGATAGCAACGACAGGCTACTTGCCCTTATTGTTAGCAGCCTATTTATTTTCAGCTACTGAGCTAAGTTGATTGCCAGGAGCATCAGGATTTAGGACAAGGTTATCGCGATGTACTACCGTATCGGCACCCTCGTAACCCAAGATCATAGAAATTTCACTAGAACGACGTCCGCGAATCTGCTGAAGTTCATGGTGATTATAGTTAACTAAACCACGGGCGATTTCTTGGCCGTTGCGATCGCACAAAATAACTGCATCCTGCGCCTGAAAATCCCCCTCAATCTTAGCGATTCCAGCCGATAGCAACGACTTCCCCCCCTGATTGATAGCGCGGATGGCCCCTGGGTCTAAGTACAGTCGTCCACTGGGGCGTAAACCATTAGCAATCCAGCGTTTGCGGGCATTATTAGGTTTAGGCTGAGGGGCAAATTGGGTGCCCAGGGGTTCCCCAGCCAAAATCTTGAGAATATTATCCGGGGTCTGTCCCTGGGTAATGGCCATGCGAATCCCAGCACTGGTGGCAATACGGGCAGCTTCTAACTTGGTGATCATACCGCCAGTGCCCCAGGCTGAGCCCCGATCGCCTACGTCAATATTTAAATCCTTCAGGTGCTGTACCCACGTAATCGGTTCAGCATCTGGATTATCCCGTGGATCGGCGGAATACAGCCGATCTACATCGGTCAGTAAAAATAACCAATCCGCCCCCACTAAGCTGGCCACCAGGGCCGACAGCGTATCGTTATCCCCAAACTTGAGTTCATCTACCGCCACAGTGTCATTTTCATTGACGATGGGAATGACATTGAGCTTAAACAGCTGCTTAAAGGTGTGATAGCTGTTGACATAGCGCGATCGCTGCATCAGATCGCTACGGGTAAGCAGCACCTGGGCAATGGGCTGATCCAGGACCGTAAATAAATCATCATATATACGCATCAAACGACCCTGACCCACCGCCGCTACGGCCTGCTTTTGCTCAATGGCTTTAGGTCGTTCCTCTAGACCGAGACGGGCACAGCCCACCCCCACCGCTCCAGACGAGACCAAAATCACTCGATGCCCTTGACGTTGCAGAGAGCTAAGGGTTTCGACTAACTGAGCCAGAACCGATAGAGCCAGCTGGTTATCAGCTTGCGTCAGGCTGGATGTACCGATTTTGACCACAATGGTTTGAAGCTGGTTGGGGGCTGTAGTCACAGAAGGCATTGGACGTAGAGAATTGTCAGCTAGGCGCTAACCCTCCCATTGTGGGTTACAAAGTGGGCCATAACGCTGCCCAAAAAAACATTCATAAAGAAGGGGCAGCGTTAAAGCTACCCCCACGTTTCATATTTGCGCGCAACTTAAACCGCAGGATCTTTATAAAAAACGATCCTTTTTAATAGCTATATGGTTGCAACAAAACCTTGGGAAATGGGGGGTGTAATCTTTTCTTTAGATTCATTTTGTTTCATCATTGCCCGTCAAAACGACGCCTAACCGCTGGGATATCCAGATTTCAGCATTGCGTAAACACTGCTTGGGGGAGCTAGCCGCCACCGGGTCCAACATCGGTTCTACCAGAACTGTAAATAGTCCGAGGCGATTTCCGCCGAGGACATCGGTAAAGAGACGATCACCCACCATGGCAATCTGATGATGGGGCAGCTGCATCTGTTCAACCGCTGCTCGCAATTTGCGACGGGACGGTTTACCCGCCGCAATGTAAAAAGACTCCACCCCCAATTCCTCTGCAATCCGACTGATGCGGCTATGGCTGACGTTGTTACTCACCAGTACCACTGGAATCAAGAGGGACTGCATTTGTCTTAACCACTGCCGCACATCTTCCACCGGCTGGCTCTGCTTAAAGGAAACTAAGGTTTCATCAACGTCTAAAATCAGCCCCTTTAGCTGATGGTGAGCAATGACCTCTGGTGTGAGCCTCAGGATAGAGCCCCCCAGTGCCAGGTCAGGTTGTAAAAGTTGGCTCCAAGTGGTCATAGCTTTACACGGTACCAGGTAATTGACAGCCCCCAGTCAATTACTAATCCTAAAGATCATCTCCCAATTGCGCATCGACGCGATCGCGAATTTCGCCTTGGGCCCGTTCATGTTCCGCCAGGGTACGGCTAAACACATGGGTACCATCGTAACGGGCGACAAAGTACAAATAGTCTGTATCCGGTGGATTTAAGGATGCTTCTAAGCTGGCAATACCAGGACTGGCAATGGGTGTGGGGGGAAGACCCAGGTTACGGTATGTATTGTAAGGGTTTGGGGTATTGACTTGGGCCAATGTAAGTGGGTTTTCTGGTGTTTGAGTTACCCCTAAGCCATATTCCACCGTCGGGTCTGACCCCAGGCTGATGCCCTCCCGTAGCCTGCGAGCAAACACCCCGGCAATGGTATCCCGTTCTTCGGCCACCACCGACTCCTTTTCAACGATGCTGGCCAGGTTCACCCATTCCAGCAAAGAATAGGCGCTAGATGTCTGCTGATATACCGGGAGCGCCACCTGCTCAAACCGCAGCAGCATGACGTCCACAATACCCTCCGCATCAATCTGCTCACTGGGCAGTTGATAGGTATCTGGATACAAAAACCCTTCTAAATGAGGTAACCCCTGGGGCAACCAGGGAAAGTCAGCGTAGGGGATTTCTTCGGTTAGACGGAGAAAGTCATCGGCATTAACCAGCCCCTGAGACTCCAGGGACTCTGCTATCTGGGTGCGGTTCCATCCCTCGGGAATCGTAAAGCTGGTTTGAATGACGTCCCCAGTCCAAATGGTGTCTGCAATCTCCGACATCGACTGCGTTGGAGAAATAGAATAAGTGCCGGCCTGTAATCCACCCTCACGTTTTTGAAAGCCTTGTAAACGGTTCCAAACTTTCCAGGCTGTGGTGGAGCGGATCAACCCCGCTGCTTCTAAATCTTGACCAATTTGTTGAGCCGCTGTCCCTGATGGAATCTGGATTTGAACAAGCTGCTCGGTCTCGCTATCTGACACAGGACTTTCAGCCCAGCTCCACCAGGACCAGCCTTGCCAGGCCGCCACCCCTAACGCAACGGGAAAAATGCCAACAAAAAATAAACGCTTTAAACAACTCATAACGGGCTTAAACAAACCTGCATAGTGACTGCGGGCGCGACAGGTACAGAGCTCCCTTGGTCAAACGCTGCTAATCGAGCCCTTCAAATAGCTGATCTTCAATCTCAGGCTGCAGTCTCTGAAACTCTTCGGGGGACAGCAATGAAACCCTGTCGCTCTGATCGGTCCGATAGGCAAAAAAGAGTAGGGGCTCTAAGGGTGTACAAGCGACATAGCGTTGCTCGCGATGATAAAACTGCGCCAGCATTTGAAAATTGTCTGTTGCCCCATCGTCATCCACCTCTAGTGCAAAACAGTTGTCGTCCTCAGACTCAGGGATATCACCTACGGCAGTAAGAGTATAGGCACTGCGTTGCAAGGTCAAGTCTAATTCCGCCAAAACCGCTCTAGCACTTGGAAATAGGCCATCTACTTCGTCATCTTCAATGTCCGCTAAGGTATCATCTTTGTCCTGCCAGCTAAAAATTTCGATGGGGGCCGCCACCGGTAGCAGTAATAGATATTCCTGGCCCGAATCGCTAAGGGTAATTGCTTTTTCAACGTAGCAGGCCAGGGTGTGTCCTTCGGTATCGGTTAAGGTGACTATGGATTGGCCTTGTTGAAAGTCGGAAGGCTGGTTGGAATTGTGATTTGGATTGGGCATCGATCAGGAGTAATGGGGCATCAGCCCATGGGAATGTAGTAGCTACGGGGAAAATGGCTAAGGGGGTTGCTCAGCCCGAGAACGATCTAACCATTGCTGCAAAATAATAGCAGCTGCTCGTCGGTCAATTAGTCCTTTATCTTTGGCGGTGGACCGCCGTTCCGCCTGTAGCTGTTGCTCTGCTTCCACCGACGTTAGCCGTTCGTCCACATAGGTGACAGGTAAACTCAGGGCCTTGGCCAACCGTTTAGTAAATTTTTGCACGCGACGGGCCTGGGTTCCCAGGGCACCATCCAGGGTGTATGGCAATCCGACCACGAGCAATGTGGCCTCACGCTGCCGCACGATTTGCTTAAGCTGTTCGGTTACGTGCGCAAAGGACTTGTTGTCAATGGTGGTGATACCAGTGGCGATTAAACCGGTGCGATCGCAGCCAGCGACACCAATACGTTTACTCCCTATATCCAACCCCAGCACAGAAATCATGGAGCCCGTTAGACCCACTACCCGGCTGTGCCACTGGTAGAATCATCCCCAGCAGAAGGTCTTAAACCTGGGTTAGCGGCATCCCAAAAAAATCGGCTAGGAATCGCCTTGCCAGAGGGCTGTAGACCCTGCAATACATCCTGCAATCCTTCGATGGATACGGCTTTGGATTCTCTTACTTTATGCCATACAGAACGAGACATCATGACGGTGTGTTCCACTTCCGCAGCGCCAATTTCCCGCAGATAGCTTTCCCGCTCTGGCTGATAATCCAGAGACGCCAGCTGCAGGGTCTGATTGGATGAGCCCTGTAGTACCTGAGCCATTTGGGACATCAGTTCTGGATATAGCCAGGTGTAAGCCGGATGAACCGTTAACTTAGCCCGGTTGGGCTGCTCAGTATCCTGAGAAAGACGCAGATTAAAGTAGCCGATGGCCACCTTACGCTGTGGTTCAAAGACATAGGCCGATACTGACTCAGACTGTCCTAACCATCGCCGCATCTGGCTGCGCACACCGGCAATAGAACGGGTGCGAAAGTCTTGAATTTGATGGTCAAACACCTGCCGTAGCTGGGGCGGCATTGATGTCGTTTCTAACTGATAGATTAGTTTGGCATCGGCATTGCTCACCGGTAGTAAATTTGGCAAATCTGGCTCATTTTCAGCTAGTTCGGTGATTTGCTCAGCATCTACTGACCAGTAGGTGACATAGGCCAGGGGCTGAAATCCGTTCTGACGGTATAGAGCCAGGCCAAATTTATCATGGATACTGGTTTCACTAATCCAGGTATGAGCTTCGACAATGGTTTCAAAACAGTGGCGCAGAAGCTGACTGGCGGCATCTAAATTTAAGGACAGCTGCTGATCGGCGATAGCCTTGACCATCACCCGATCTACACGCCAGGTGCTGCGGGTGGAGTTAAAGGGAGAGACCTGAATGACTCCCTGGGTATCGTGCTTGCGTCCGGCAGCAAAAATCAGGGCCTTCGGCTGTAGTGGATTAACCAGACGGGATAAATGCTGCCAGGAGGAATGTCCAAATATCCCCCCTGAGTCCGGTAAGGGCTGATGTTTGGTAAATGCGCCACAGGTCACCACCTCTGAGCCGCCATCGGGCATCAGCTTCTCTGAATCACGAAAATGTACCGGACGAACCGCAATGGGTTCAGAGGGGTTAACGGGTGTCATGGGGTAAAGGTATGTAAAATCCCTAGGATTTTGGATGAATTAGGACCACAGGAGTCTGTTCATCAGCATTACCAGCTGGATTGTCAATGAGAGCACTGGTTACTAAATCTAAATCAGTACCGGGTGTCGCTGCTAATATCTTAACCGCTTTCAAATCATTCACATCCACAATGGCGGCTTTCAGGCCAGTTACATCATAAATTTCTTGAACAATTTGTTCAGGATTTTGTGGTCCTAGCACGATGAACTGGTCATAGGGGGGCAGGGTGCCGGTAACATCGTCAATCAACCGGGCCTGCTCACCGGCCAGGACATAAAACATACCGGCCTTGCCCAGCAGCTTCTTTGCGATCGCACCCACTAAAAAGGCATATACCACTCGCACTGGCCCCACCAGATCCACCAGAGTTTGCATACCGCAGGCCGTAGCCAGACTAGATGTGGGCATAAAGAAATAGCAAATTCGCTTGGCCACCCAGCCCGGTTCAATGCTGCTGGGATGTCGCCATCGCCCCTGCATAATGGCCACTGGGGTTTCACCAATGGTGACAATATCCCCAGGCTTTGCGTAGGGTTCTACATAGCGCTTGACCGTATCGATGGGGCTATCCAGTGGGCCTAATAAATGGGTGGGAATGGGTAAGACTTCAGCCTTGGGAGTAGACCGCCAGTTTTGAGCCGCGTCAGGGTCTGGAAACTTCAGGGGCACCACCACATTGCCCATTTTTGGGATCCGGCCTTCGGGACCATAGGTGAGATAGTGCACCTTAACCCACAGGGCCTTTAGTTTTGACAGGTCAGGGCCTTGGATATCGACTTTGATCTTCAGCCCTGTGGACTTAGCGGTTTTAACAATATAGGCAAACCAATAATTGTCAGGGCGAGCCGGGGCGTCTTCATGGTCGGAAACCAGCTGGGGTTTAACGGTCACCCCTTCTAAGCTAGCTCCTGAAAGCAGTTCGGCGTCCACAGAAATCTCCGGCACCATAATCTCCAGGGTGCGGGTGAGATTCACTAGAGAAGCATCCCCTTCAACAACATAGTGCTGGGGTTCGCGGGTGGTGATGGTCCACTTACCAGCTTCAAGTTCTAGCCGGTTGCCAGGACGTCCTTGAAACTGCCGTTCGATCAATAGCCAAATGATCAGAACCAATACTATTAATAGGACCACCAGCGTGCCCAAAATCCCTACCATTAAAGGGTTACTCCTCTTTAATTTATTAATAGATAATCTACAGATGTCCCATAGACTATCTGAAATTTAAGCTTTGACCATGCAGAAAACACTAAAGCTCTGAATGCAAAACAGATTTGCTTATCCGTAAGATTTGTATCGCACTCTCGGATCTGAAGCAATTGGTTTAACAATTATCCCCGTTGTGTTTGCTCAAATCTTGAATCTTTAAACTCAGTAAAATTTGGGGTTAATAAAATTACTCTGACCCATTAGCGGCTGCGATCGCACAAAGCCTTGAACTAATTCGGATGCAATGGACCTAAAAGTGGCTACTTCAATAGCTCAAACAGGCCATCATCTAGCTCGTACCCCAGCGTACGCACCATTAGTTTGAGCTTTTCAAGCCCGTCGATTTGGCTTTCCTTTAACCATTGGGCGATGGTAAATACTTTGCCCATAACAAAAATTTCTAAGGCTTCTGGGTTATAGCGAATGCCATCCATTGGGCTGAACTGATGAGGCACTAGCATGGCAGCATAGCGACCCAGCTCCCCCGACTCAACATCGAGAAATAGTGGCAGCCAGGGATATTGACTATCGAGACGAATAAACCACAATCGCACCTCAGGAACTTCGGACAGTTCGCGGGGGTCGTTCGCCTCGCGGGGATAATCGACTTTAAAGCTCAGCTTTAGGTCAACTTGATGCCAGTCCACGACTCCTAAGACAGCATGGGCCGCTGCTAAGTTAAGTGATTGGAGGTGGTCAGCACCAACAACGATAAATTGAGACATGGGATTGGGGCAGGAGGCAGATGAAACAGATTAACAGTGTGCCTTGCTGTGGAAAACTTTACTAGGGGGATATGGGGCCAAGCCTCATGTACCCAGTTCTAAACCATAATCCACGATATATAAGTTTCTATTTTCTATGGCCACATCTCCAATTCGCGTATGTATTACCCTGGGTACCCGGCCTGAGGCGATTAAACTAGCACCAGTAATCAAGAAATTTCAAATCACACCGGGCTTTGATACCCAAGTTGTTCTTACTGGTCAGCATCGGGAAATGGTAGACCAAGTGATGCAGCTATTTGAAATTACAGCTGATCATGATCTAAATATCATGCAGCCTAAACAAACACTGTCAGATATTACCTGTCGGAGTCTCCAGGGGTTACAGACGCTGTTTACTGAACTACAACCCCAAATCGTTTTAGTGCAGGGAGATACCACCACCGCTTTTGCGGCTGCCCTGGCCGCCTTTTATCAAAAAATCCCCATCGGCCATGTGGAAGCAGGACTGCGCACTGACAACATATTGGACCCCTTTCCTGAAGAGGCCAATCGTCGGCTAGTTTCCCAAATAACGACTCTCCACTTCCCCCCTACCGATAAGTCTGTGGCTAACCTGGCGGCATCTGGAGTAAGCGGCACTGTGATCAAAACAGGCAATACGGTGATTGATGCTTTGCATACCGTTGCGTCTAAAGCTCCCGCCTGTGATGTTCCTGGTCTCGACTGGAGTAGCCACCGCGTCATTCTATCTACTGTCCATCGTCGAGAAAACTGGGGCGAACCGCTACAAAATATTGCTAAGGGTTTTCTCCAGGTCTTAGACAAGTTTGAAGATGCGGCTCTACTACTGCCGCTGCATCGTAATCCGACGGTGCGAGAACCTCTAAAAGCTGCATTGGAGTCCCATCCTCGTACCTTTTTGGTGGAGCCCCTGGACTATGGTCAACTGGTGGGGGCAATGCGGCGCTGTTACTTGCTACTGACTGACTCCGGCGGTCTGCAAGAGGAAGCCCCTGGTCTGGGTAAGCCTGTACTGGTGTTGCGAGAGACAACGGAGCGACCGGAAGCGGCGGAAGCGGGCACAGCCAAACTGGTGGGTACCAATTCCGATGTGATCACGGCTGAGGCAGGTAAACTGCTCAGCGATCCAAACGCTTACGATGCCATGGCCCGTGCCATTAATCCCTTTGGAGATGGTAAAGCTTCTGAACGTATTGTTCAGGCTGTAAAGGATTATTTCGCTCTCTAAGCGTCACCTCTGGTGGTCTATCAAAACTAAGTTTGGGGGTTCAGCCATACGTGTAACTACTCACCAACCCTTTATCAATTTCTAGTCTTGATAGGCCACTAGAGGATTAAGTTTCATCCCCTTGACGGTTGGTTTCATCTAACAAAAGTTTTTTAGACGCTTTCAGTTCTTTCCAAAGCTTTTTAATCTGGCCGTAAGCATCTTCTGAAGTGATTTTGCCCCCTGTTTCCAGGTTGCAAATGAGGGAGACTTTGCTAGCAAATTCCTGCAAGTTGGAATTGAATACCATGCGCTCAGGCGTGAATTCACCGTGATAGCGAGCACGTGGCATCATAAAGTTATCCTTCTGCTGTTGAGTATCGTCAGACAAGGTAGAGACCTCTGAATAAATGGTTGGATGGTTGACCTGAAGTTGCTATTGCTCGCTGATGTCTATACCTTTGCCATGATATCAACGGGATTTAATTAAGGCCTGAATCGTAATGTATGTGACTCCTAATACCTATATGTAGGAGTTCCCCAAAGGGCATAGGCTATGCGCGTGCAAACCGCGCAAATCTAATGAACCACTGTTTTAATCAAAACCATATTTTCTGCACGACCTATTTCACGATGGGAAGGCAACTCGGCCAGTTGAGGGGCTGGGGTTAACACGTAAATATTTTCTGCCCAACGATCAAGCAGGGACTGGCCCGTGAGTGTGGGGATATTGCGATCGCAATAAAAATTCAGACTAGGTCGCCCATAGCTAAAGGTGGTCACCACTTCGGCCTCAGGCGGTATCTGCTGGTTAATCAATGCAGCCACCGGTTTAACATCGTAGGCTTCATTTAACTCCCATAGCCAAAAGTCAGAGCCCATTAACAGCATTAGGGTAAGATACAGCCCCGCCATTAGACTTACACACCAGCTAGGCCGCCGTCTCCACAGCTGCCAGCCAGCACTGCCAGCACTGCCCCCCAGGACAATGCCAATGGCAATCAGGGTGGGTTGCTGATCCGCTATCCCTAAATACCCACCGCCCCCCAGGGCCACCACCGCAATCAAACTCAATAGCCCCACAGCCCAGCGCGGCGGTCGCTGCCAGCAATGGTGCAAATATCCCCCAATTGCCAGGGCCACAAACGGATATAGCGGCATGATGTACCACGGCAGCTTTGTCCCCATCAAAGAGATTGCCCCCAGGTAAATGGCTGTCCCCACCAGCACTAGCTGTCCCCATGGCTGCTGTCGCTGTCGCCAGGCCAGGAACAGCCCCCCTGGCCAAAACATTAACCAGGGCCAGCTATATTTCAACAGTTCCAATAGGTAATACCAGGGGGGCTGCTGGTGATCTTCAATCGCTGATGTTACCCGTTCAAACGACTGAGCCACAAAATGCCCCTGCCAGTAAACATCGCCGTAGCGCAGCAGCTGTGCACCATACCAGAACACCACTGGCAAACTGCCCACGACCACCCCCATCCATAGGTAGAAATTACGAAAAAATCCTTGGGGTAAACCTTTCTGCCTGGAGATGTTTTCTCCGATCATCAATTCCTGAACAATAAAAAATACGCAGCCAATGGCCCCCAACAACAGCACCAAAATTCCTTTCGTTAAGGCAATTAGCCCTAAACAAATTCCTATGCCAAGAGCATATCGAGGTCGCTGTCTGGCCTTTAACCCTAACAGCAGCAGTAGCAAAAAGAAGGTCACAGCCACCCCATCACGCATGGCTAATCGACCATGGCGAGCCACCGGTAACAGCGTTAATAGCACCCCTGCCGACAGCAAGGCCGGTCGCCGTTGCTCAAATACTTCCCGCCCCACCCAATAGAGCATTGGCACCGCCAAAGCGCTGACCATGGCCGGTAGCAATCGTGAGGTCCATTCTGATATGCCCCCTAGATAGCCAATCGCCATTAGCCATTCCACTAGGGGCGGTTTATTTAAATATGGACTG
>JBCCJR010000067.1:0-17007 GCA_039045805.1 Cyanobacteria bacterium P01_C01_bin.118 | reverse complement strand
CGACAAACGCATCACCGGAGCATCCAACTCATCAAAGAAACGGTCATTGATAGAGGCGATAATCTCCGCCGCGATGCCACCGGTACGCATGCATTCTTCCACGATGATGACCTTGTGGGTCTTGCGAATAGATGCACCAATAGTTTCGTAATCAATGGGTTTAAGGGAGATCAAGTCGATCACCTCTGGGTCAAAGCCTTGGGCCTCAATTCCTTTAACCGCCTGCAGTACATGGTGACGCATACGGGAGTAGGTGAGGATAGTCACGTCCTTACCAGAGCGCACCACATCTGCCTTGTCTAGGGGAACTAAATACTCTTCAGTGGGCAAATCTTCCTTGAGGTTGTAGAGCAGTACATGCTCAAAAAAGAGAACCGGGTTTTTGTCGCGGATGGCTGACTTTAGCAGTCCTTTTGCGTTATGGGGTGTGGAGCAAGCCACAATTTTGAGACCTGGTACGGCCTGAAAATAGGCTTCTAAACGCTGGGAGTGCTCGGCACCCAGCTGACGACCTACACCACCGGGGCCACGGATCACCATAGGAATGTGGTAGTTACCGCCGGAGGTATAGGGCAACATACCTGCATTATTCGCAATTTGGTTAAAGGCCAGCAGCAAAAAGCCCATGTTCATCCCTTCAACAATGGGACGAAGACCCGTCATGGCTGCACCGACTGCCATGCCAGTAAAGCTGTTTTCCGCAATGGGGGTGTCCAGGACCCTGAGGGGACCGTACTTTTCATAAAGACCTTTGGTGACCTTATAGGAACCGCCGTAGTGACCGACGTCTTCTCCGATGACAAAGACGGTTTCGTCTCTGCCCATTTCCTCATCGACGGCTTCCCGCAAGGCGTTAAATAAAAGTGTTTCTGCCATTAGATACCTGTGATTTTCTTTTAACTGCGTAATGGATGGACCTTAGTCTTCTGCAAAAATGTAGCGATGAAGCTCATCAGGGGACGGCTCGGGACTAGACTCTGCAAATTTGACGGCGTCTTCTACGTGGGCTTCAATTCGCTTTTTAATAGCCTTTAGCTCAGCGTCATTGGCTAGATTTTGTTCGATCATGTAAGCTTCCATGCGAGTTAATGGATCTCTGGCCTGCCATTCTTCTTTTTCGGTCTGCGATCGCAACTCATCAGGGTCAGCCAGGGAGTGACCCCGGAAACGATAGGTCAAACACTCGATCAACGTAGGCCCCTCACCAGCGCGCGCACGCGCCACCGCCGCTTGGGCCACATCGCGCACTGCTAACACATCCATCCCGTCTACTTCGTAACCCGGCATGCCAAAAACGCTGGCCTTACGATAGATCTCGGTTTGAGACGAAGCCCGCTCATGGGCCATCCCAATGGCCCATTTATTGTTCTCCACCACAAATAAAATCGGCAGCTTCCAAAGGGCGGCCATATTTAAGCACTCAAAAAACTGACCGTTGTTAGTAGTTCCATCGCCAAAAAATGCAGCCGTAACCTGGTCCGCAGACGCATCTCCCAGGGCATCACGGCGGTAGCGAGACTGAAAGGCGGCCCCTAAGGCCACCGGAATTCCTTCACCGATAAAGGCAAAGCCACCTAAGAGATTGTGTTCCTTAGAGAACATGTGCATTGAGCCACCCCGACCCTTGCTGCAGCCGGTTTCTTTACCAAATAGCTCGGCCATAACGGCGTTTGCGGGCACACCAGCACTCAGAGCATGGACATGGTCGCGGTAAGTGCTACAAACATAGTCATCGGAGCGCATTGACTTAATTACGCCAGTAGAAACCGCTTCCTGACCATTGTAGAGATGCACAAACCCGAACATCTTGCCCCGGTAGTACATTTCGGCACATTTATCTTCAAAATAGCGCCCCAGAACCATATCCTCGTATAGTCTCAGGCCCTCTGCCTTATCGATTTTTGCTGAAGTCGCTTGAAATGTTGGTAATGTCCTTTCCTGAACCATTGGCTTGCCAGTCGCCTCGCCGCAATACAAATTATGATTATTCCAAAAAACTGATCTACTAATGATCGAGTTGCGATCATGCAGATAGTTGTGGGCCTGATTAAGTTAAAATCGACCGAACATAATTTTAGACGAGAACTCAGCCTTCCTGGTCAGCCATATCTAATTAATCTAGTTAAATATTCACTTACTTTAAGCGGACGTTACCCATGAATAACCCCGTCGGCAGCTTTTGAAAAAGACGGTGCTTTAAAGTCTGACACTTTGGGCAAACTACCGGCATAAGTAGATTTACTGACCCCAGACCAGGGAGCTTACCCGAAGTATATATGTGGTCAATCGACAGCGCTATTTTTATGCTTAATGGCCTAAAAACATGGATTCATTGCTATTAGCTTTCAAATACCAGCATTTCACCGCTATTATGAATGCGGTTTTTGGTAAGTAGATGTGTTAAGGCAATCGGATAATTTTCATACCTTTGTCCGAATACCTGCTAATACCGTTACAAGCCTATTGCAAGGTCTTATATGTCTCACAACAAACCATGGCTAAGTTAAAACCTTCAGCTCCTTTATGGAACAACTGTAGTTCTCTGCGTGGTTTGGATAAGTCGAAGTCAACTCAAACGCTAAGGAAGGCACTGTGCAAATTCCGCTAGATTACTACCGAATCCTGGGGTTACCCATGCAAGCGACAGCGGAACAACTGGAGCAGGCTCATCGTGACCGCTCCCTACAGTTACCCCGTCGGGAGTATTCAGAGTTTGCGATTCAGTCGCGTAAGCAGCTGATCGATATAGCTTATGCAGCGTTGCAAGACTCGGGTAAACGTCAGACCTATGATGCCAAACTGTTAGCTGCTGGCGCTGAGCCTGTTGCCATTGATGTAGGGGATGACCAACTGGTGGGGGCCCTGCTCATTTTGCTAGAGCTAGGGGAATATGAGCTGGTTATCCGTTTTGGCCGACCTTATCTCAGCAGTGGCTCCAGTAATTTGCAAGGCGGTTCTCCCGCGTCTTTAGCTGATGTGGTTTTGACTATTGGGCTGGCTTGTCTAGAGCTAGGTCGAGAGCAATGGCAACAGCACCAGTATGAAAACGCAGCAGAATCTTTGGAAACTGGCCAAGAACTGATGCTGCGTGAAGGGTTGTTTCCTGAGATGCAGGCGGATATCCAGGCCGATCTTGATAAGCTAAAGCCCTATCGAATTTTAGAGCTGGTGGCTCGCCCTTTAGCAGATAAATCTGCTAGACGTCAGGGAGTTACCTTGCTCAAATCCATGTTAGAAGCCCGGGGTGGCATTGATGGAGCAAATGACGACGCATCTGGGTTAACGGTGGAAGATTTCCTCCGTTTTGTCCAGCAGCTGCGTAGCTACCTCACATCGGCAGAACAACAGGAAATCTTTGAAACAGAAGCCCAGAGGCCTTCTTCGGTAGGTATTTATCTATCGGTGTATGCTTTGCTGGCGCGCGGGTTTGCAAAGCATCAGCCTAATCTAGTCCGGCAGGCTAAACAGCGGTTAGGGTTACTCACCGAACGCCAGGATGTCTATTTAGAACAGGCTGTTTGTGCCGTACTGCTAGGTCAAACTGAGGAGGCCACCTATGCTCTCGAACGCAGCCATGAACGGGAGCCGATTTCCTTTATAAAAAGCCACTCTGCTGGGGCACCTGATTTACTGCCTGGACTGTGTTTGTATACCGAACGCTGGCTGCAGCAGGATGTGTTTCCGTTTTTTCGGGACTTAGATAAGAGCACCGTAACGCTCAAGGATTACTTTGCCAATGAGCAAGTACAGGCTTATTTAGAAGCAATGCCGCCTGAGGATATGGCCACTGCACCTGTGCCTCGATTTGGTACTGGCTATGGCACGCCAACTGCTAGCTCACCGTCTAGCTACAGCAGTGAGGGTTCCTCATTTAATGTAGGTACGGGGCAGGCAATTGGTGTAGGGACAGCTACAGCGGTGGGCGTCGGGGCTGCCGCCGCTACCCGCAGTACTTACACAACAGCTGAAGAAGTTTCAAACCTATCGCCAGAGGGGCAGTTGGATGGCGATTTGAGTGCCAGCGTGGCAGTTGATGACGTTTCTGTTTCACGACGGCGGTCGGCATCGCCTCGATGGGGACGACTAGCGCTAGTGCTGCTGTTGGGATTGTTAGGGTTGGGGTTGCTTGGTTTTATTGTGGCCCAGCTGTTGAGCTGGTTTGGTGGAGTTTTGGGGGGACCTAATCTCAATCAGGATCCCTTGGACATTGATGTGGCCAGTCCGGCGATTGAGCTGCCGACGGAGGATTTTCAAGCCACAACGCCCAGTGATGATATTCAGATCATTGCCGAAGAAACGCTGCAGCGATGGTACGCGGCAAAGGCAGAGGCGATGGGAACCCAGGCTGATGTAAGTGCGTTAGAGGATATTTTGATAGATCCTGCCCTGTCTGAATGGACCGCTAAAGCTCAAAAGAATCAAAGTCAGGGATATCACGTTGAATATGAGCAAACGGTGCAAAATATCTCTGTCGAGGAGGTGAGTGAGGAGCAGCTTCGGGTGACGGCTGATGTGGAGGAAGTGGCTCAAGCCTATGAGTTTGGCATCTTGGATGGCGAGGCCTCTTTTGAAGACCAGCTGACGGTGGATTACAACCTCCGCAAGCTGAATGATAAGTGGATGATTGAGTCCTTTGAGGTTCAGTAGTGGCATTGTCTGCACTATCAGCATAGGTAAAAATGCTGCCCCACTTTAAGGCAAAGCAAGTTTCGGTCAACCGCCGACGTCACTATGAGGTGGACGGTCAGCGGCTGCCTGGGGTGACAACTATTTTGTCTGCTACAAAACCGTGGGAAGCAAAACAGCGTTTGTGGCGCTGGCGGGAGCGTGTGGGTGCAGAGGAAGCTAATCGAATTACCACCAAGGCATCACGTTCTGGTACCAAAATCCATAAGGTGATCAAAGCCTACCTGCGTCAGGAAGAGTGGAGTCTGCCGGAGGGGACTGAGGGGTTTTGGGCATCGATTGAACCGATTTTGGAGAATATTGATGAAGTGTTGCTGGTGGAGGGGGCGGTGTGGCATCCCCTGAAATTTGCTGGCTATCCGGATGCGCTGATGGTTTATGACGGTCAGCTGCTGGTGTGTGATTGGAAAACCGCTCGTCGTCCCAAGCAGGCAGACTGGATTGAGGATTATTTTTTGCAGGTGGCGGCCTACTGCTGGGCGGTGAACTGGGTCTATCGCGACTATGACATCAAGGTGGAGCGGGCTATGGTTGCGATCGCACTAGAAAACACCCCTGCCCAGTTGTTTACGCTGACTCCAGACCAGCTAGATCAGCATTGGGGAAAATTTCAGCGACGATTGCGCCAGTACTATCGGGCTCATCCTTCGTATTAGGGCAACGATTATCAATCGATACGTATAAGACACTTTAGGCACAGGATTGTCAGCAGACTTGAACAAAAACATATATCAGCCTAATGGCTGAATCGCTTGAAATAACTGTAATAAAGGCAAGTTTGTCTTAACACTCCTTTAATTACGTATAGAGAAAAATTTGATATACTTCTTGCGAAATCGCTACGAGTAAACACGGACTTTGTTCCCGTAGTTATCGCTTCTAAGGAGCCCTGTCATGGCCTATCTGATTCCGTTCATTGTTACGTGGTTGATTACCACGATTGCCCTGGTGATTATCACCTTCTTACCCACTGGTGTAGAGTCTGACAGCTTTGGTAAGACAGCGATTACTGCCCTGGTTTTCGGTGTTCTAAATGGCATTGTCGGTATTGTTGCTGGCCTACCCGTTTTAGGTGGGTTAGTTTGGTTGGTCACCCTGGGTGGCCTATTACTGAACCTCATCCTGTTTGGTTTATCTGCCAAGTTAGTTGAGGGCTTCCGCCTGCGTTGGGGGATCTGGAGTGCAATTATTGGTGCATTTTTGCTGTCTGTAATTACTTCTATCCTTAGCGCCATTATCTAGCTTGATGAAGCCTGTGCTGAGGCTGCCTGATTTGCTAATGATTCGTTTTTACGAGTGAAAGAAGGAGCTGCCGGATTAGGCACTCCTTTTTTTGTATGTCTGCATGAGTGGCATATATCAGACCTTTATTCTCAGTTGATGAGTGTGTAAATGACAGAACTGGGAAATCTAAACAATAGTGTAGTTATCTATACTATGATGAAGACATTTACTGTTGAACCGTGGGCTATCCGTAATTTTACCTATGGTTAACTCGCTTAGGGCGAAGGCTGATGATACTCGTCCCACCCAAGTGTCACCGTGCCTTCTTGACTGAGCATTTGCTTAGGAGGAGCATATGGCTGAGCTTGAAAAGATGCGGCGGTATGATGCGGTTGCGATCGCAGATCATTACCGTTTTCGTCTTTGGACAGTGCTGTGGCGAGCGCTATCAGTAGCGTTTATGCTTGGCAGTTTTGTATTAGGTTTACTCTTTGATCGACTGCTGGGGCGGACCCAGGCAAACGAACCCAGGCGAGCTATTCAGCTACGCAAGATTCTAACGGATCTCGGTCCCACATTTATTAAGGTTGGTCAGGCCCTCTCCACCCGACCTGACCTGATCAATCCAAAATTTTTAGATGAGCTGATCAAGCTTCAGGACCAGCTGCCACCGTTTGCCACCTATGTTGCCAGCCGGATTATTGAAAAAGAATTAGGCCGCACCCCTGACGAAGTTTACAGCTATATTTCCCCCGAACCGGTGGCGGCAGCCAGTCTGGGGCAAGTGTACAAGGCACGGCTCTACACTGGGGAAGATGTGGCCGTAAAAGTCCAGCGTCCTGGGTTAGTGCCAATTATTTGTCGTGATTTATATTTGATGCGCTGGGCCGCCGGATGGATCGCCCCGTGGCTACCCTTAAACCTGGGCCATGACCTCACACTGATTGTGGACGAGTTTGGCTCCAAGCTCTTTGAGGAAATTGATTATCTCAATGAAGGCCGCAATGCTGAAGCGTTTGCTGCTAACTTTGCCGATGATCCCAAGGTCAAAGTGCCTGCCATCTACTGGCGTTATACCAGCAAACGGGTGCTTACCCTAGAGTGGATTGACGGTCTTAAGCTGACGGATATCGAGCGGGTCAAAGCGGCTGGCTTAGACTCCGATGACCTGGTGACCATTGGTGTTTCTTCTGGTTTAAGGCAGCTGCTGGAGTTTGGCTTTTTCCATGCCGATCCCCATCCTGGTAATCTTTTTGCCATGTCGGATGGAGCCATGGCCTACATCGATTTTGGCATGATGGACCAGCTCGGTCAGGAGATGAAAGAAACCCTGGTGGGTTCAGTGGTGCATCTGATCAACCAGGAGTATGACAAGCTGGCAGACGACTTTGTCAAACTTGGATTTCTCACCCCCGATGTGGATGTGCGTCCCATTGTGCCTGCCCTTCAAGCCGTCTTTGACGGTGCCATTGGAGAAAGCGTCGGTAACTTCAACTTCAAAAGCATTACCGATAAATTTTCAGAGGTGATGTACGAATATCCCTTTCGAGTGCCCGCCAAGTTTGCCCTGATTATTCGTTCTCTGGTGACTCAAGAAGGATTAGCCCTTACCCTGAATCCAGAGTTTAAGATTGTAGAGATTGCCTATCCCTATGTGGCGCGACGGTTGCTGATGGGAGAAACGGAGTCTCTTCGCCGCCGTCTGATTGAGGTGCTATTCAAAGACGGTCGTTTCCAATGGCAGCGGTTAGAAAACATGATTCGCATTGCCCAAAGCGATCAAGGGTTTAACCTGATTCCCACCGCTGGGTTAGGAATGCAGTTTTTGGTCTCCGATGAAGGACAATACCTGCGTCAACAGATTTTATCGGCATTGACAGAAGACAACCGACTACATATGGAGGAAGTTACTCGACTTTGGGATTTGGTCAAAGATGATCTACAGCCCAATCAGCTGTTTGACGCAGCTTGGAGCGCATTCACTGACTTCTCCCGAAATCAGGCGGCGGCCCTAGTGCCTGGTCCACTTACGGCAGTGATATCAGGGAGTGAGAGCTAACGGGAATGACAGCTATCCCAAAGCCATAATTTGACCACTGATACTGTCTTAGATAAAGAACGCTGGCAGCGAATGTGTTGGCGATTTGGTATTCACGCTCAACCTTCTATCGATATGGAGTTTGACCGGATTGTTGTGGCCTATGGGGAGCCGCAGCGGTTTTATCATACAGTTCAGCACATTAATGAGTGTTTAGGGCTATTGGATTGGTTAGTGGAGATTCAGTCTATGGCTCCACAGCCACTTCTAGAGATGGGGCTGTGGTATCACGATGTGGTTTATCGGCCCCAAGCCTCAGACAACGAGCGATGCAGTGCGGACCAGGCCGTAGAATTTTTGCGGGCTGGAAAATGTCAGCAAATCGAGGTGATCGATTCTCTGATCATGGCTACCTGTCATTTAGAAGACTATGGTGGAACAGCTAAGACCCAGCTATCTCAGTGGATGGTGGATATTGACCTGGCGATTTTAGGGGCATCACCCCAACGATTTACCCAATATGAGACTCAGATTCGCCAGGAGTATGTCTGGGTGCCACAGCCCCTATACCGACAAAAGCGCCAGACAGTGCTGATGCAGTTTTTGAACCGACCACACATCTATCAGTCTCCTCTTTTTCAACAACGATTTGAATCACAGGCTAGACGTAATTTGTCAGGGATTGCTGGATAAATTCGCTATGCTAGTTCAGTAAACAGTGACTGGTTTGTGCCCAGTGCTTGGTAGAAAAAAGGTTTGCGGGAGGCGATAAGAGTTGTTATTGCTGCCCCATAGATTCAGCCTTTTGCACACAATATCTGTTTCTACAGCACTAGTTGTTTCTGGGTATAAGCATAAGGGTGTGAATTAGTGAAATTGTTGTTGAAGCAGCGTTCTCTGCCCTGGGTTGTAGGCGTTGTGCTGTTGAGTTTATTAGGTATTGGGGCGGCGGTTTCCGTAAATCGCTATCGGAGACAGTCCTATGATATTGAGACGTTGACGAGACCAGTGGAGTCCACAGAGGTGACGGTGCGCATCAATGCCAGCGGTGAAGTGGAGGCATTTCGTACAGTAAATCTGAGTCCGAAAAACTCTGGTATTGTGTCTGAACTGCTGGTGGAACAGGGAGATTCGGTGGATCAGGGGCAGGTGGTTGCCCGTATGGATATTGATGATCTGACGGCGCAACTACAGCAAAATATGGCAAATCTGGCTGAAGCTGAGGCTCAATTGCAAGATTTGTTGCAGGGGGCCGATCGGCCTCAATTGTCCCAAGCCAAGGCTAATGTGGAGGCGGTCAAGGCTCAATTGGTGGAGGCAGAAGCACGGTTACGGCTGGTGGAGGGGGATTTAGTGCGCGATCTCAACCTTTACACCCAGGGAGCGATTTCAGCCCGAGAGCTGGACAACAGTCAGAACGCCGTAGAGAGTGCTCAAGCCAACGTCAGTCAGCTAGCATTCCGTATCGACGAAGCCCAAGAGCGATTAATTGACCTCGAAGACGATCCAGACCCAGAAGCCGTAGCCCAGTCCCGTGCTCGTGTAGATCGAGCCAAGGGACAGGTGTCCGCTATTCAAACCCGCATTGACAACACCATTATTCGCGCCCCCTTTGCCGGTGTTGTTACCCAAAAATTTGCCACCGTTGGTGCCTTTGTCACTCCAACGACATCTGCTTCAGAGGCGGCCTCAGCTACATCCAGTGCCATTGTTGCCATTGCCGATGGCTTAGAAGTTGTTGCCGAAGTACCCGAAGCAGATTTAGTCCAGCTACAGGTGGGACAAGCGGCCGAGATCGTATCCATCGCCTATCCCGACAAAGTGTTTCAAGGCAAGGTGCGATTAATTGCCCCAGAAGCCATCGAGCGGCAAAACGTCACCATTTTTCAAGTCAGAATTCAACTAGAGAACGGACAAGATCAGCTGCGCTCCAACATGAAGGTAGATGTCGCCTTCTTAGGGAACCGCTTGCGTGATGCTCTAGTAGTACCAGCTGTGGCTGTCGTTACCCAGGGAGGAGAGACAGGGGTGCTGGTGCCGGGAGAAAACAACAAAAACATTCGCTTTCGGCCTGTTTCTCTAGGACCCGAAGTGGGAGACCAAATCCAAATTTTAGAGGGGGTATCCTCCGGTGAGCGAGTTTTTGTTGATCTACCTCCGGGACAGACCTTAGATAATCTTCGTTTTAACCGAGACCGGCAGTAGTCACCATAAGAAAAAGGAGCAAAGACGCCTGAAAAGCGCTCTTCACCCCTTACTGTCACAGCAAAACTTAAAACTTATAAACCGAACCGTTGCTCAGTTAACAATAGTCAGCCCTACGGTCGGTCAAGTGGCTTACTTGAGACTGTCTGAACATATGCCACAGAGACAACACCAGGCCAGCCAAAAGTTCTGTACGACGTGCTTTAACTGCTGTCATTGAAGATAAAACGGTCATGGTGAAGTCCTCCTTAAAGGGTTGGATAGTGGGTTATTCAGACGAGTGCTCAAGGTACAGACATTAGCTGTCAAGCTCAATTACAATTTTCTTAGAGCCGCCTTTCTTGTCCTTTTTCTTAGGTTTAGCATTTGCAGCCTCTGACGCTATGAAAAAGATAAAGCAAACAAGGAAGAATGGTAAAAATGGCATGACACAATCCCCAAAGTAAGAGAGTAGAATGAGAAAAGGCGATTAACGCTGTTGTTAGGTGATCTAGATGAAAATCAGCTGAGCCACGTAAGAAAATCAGCTGATTCACTGTTTCTTTACCGAACAATCACAGAATATCGAAGCCTTCTACTCAATACAATTTGTTTTTCTTTAGACCTTGGCTGGCTTTTCTCTATAACATCAAGATCTTCTCGATAAACACCCTTTGTACTTTTCTACAAAGCGTACAACACTTTATTAAAAAAGCGTCGTGATTCGATATCGAATCACGACGCTTATGTGATCTAGATCATTTCTCTTCGGTCAGTGTCAACGGGTTGAACTACCCGTCCTACCCGTTGTCCGATTTGGATCAGGGGGGGGCGGATTGAAGTCAGCGTTGGCAGAACTGCCGATCATAGAAACGATTGGTAGTGAAATCAACACAGCCATGACTAGGTTTAGCCATAGGTTTTTGGTCACTGTTAATGTAGTCGTTTTAATCACCTCCTTTGTTAATTAGTGACACCTATTAATACCCATTTTTTGTCTATTAGTCAGGGTTTAAATTAAAGAATGAATATATGCATTTTAGGTTCCTATTTAAAGATTAAATCTGATTTTTATAGACAATGATTTCATGAGTTTTAAATAAGTATAGGAAAGGTTAACTGGCAGAAAAAGCCCTTAGGTTTATTCGGTCTACGAATAAATTTCCCGTGAGTTAACTTTTCAATTTCTTGACCAATTCGAGTGCCTTCACCAGCTGCAGTTTCATGGTGAGAAGAACCCGAACCATTATCGGCAATAGTTAGCTCGTAATGGTTGTCTTTGGTTTTTCCAGTAACTACTAATCGTGTCGCTCCAACAGCGTGCTTTCCTACATTTCCCAGAGCTTCTTCTAGAAATCTACATAGTTTACGTTTGACCTCAACATTAAGAGTTTCTGCCTCAACAGGGTCAAATGAAATGATTGTAAATTTCAAGTTTGAAAATCCTAATAAAGGCCTCGATAGCATAGCGTCATAAACCTCTTGAAATAATTCCTGAAGAGGAATATCTAAGTCAAATTTAGTGCCTGCATAGCTAACATCAAGACTATCTTTTTGTTCAGTAATATCTTGCTTTACAGAGTCGCCAATGTAGCGAATTTCACGATTTAGGTCTTCTAATCTTAGGCAAATGTCCGGCAGCTCAATCGCCTCATCTCGGGTGCGTCTTAATAAATTTGCCAGCGTCTGTAAAGGTCCATTGTGGATAGAATCAAATACATTATCAATAGTCTTTTGCCGTTCAAACGCTAATTTTTCAGATAGATGACGCTGTTCTTCAAGAGCAATGTTGCGCTGTTCTATCAACCTGGCCCAACGACGTTCATTCTGGGCATAGTTGATATAGATGAGGCCATTGGCAATTACTGATGCCAGAGTAGCTGCGAGGGGTAACCAAAGCCCAATTTGTAGTAATAGGGTATAGCTGATTAGGACACTCGAAATCGAAATAATTGATAGTCTTGTAAATCCGCCAAATACGTCCTTAGAAAATCTACTGGCAGCGATACTGATAATTGAAAAAGATAAAAAGAATAAATACTGTGGTGTTTGTTGAGTCTTAATAAGAGGCCTTTTTTGCTCTACGGCTTGAATAATCTGACTAATAATATGAGCCTGAATCTCATTGCCGCTGACTAGCTTAGAGTTATCTAAAACAGGATTAAATGTTGTGAGGGGCGTAGGATATCCTTGGGCCAGACCAGTTAAGTTCAGAATGACAACTTTGTCTCTAATTAATTCGTCTTGTTCAGATGGAGAGTTGAGTAAATCACGGGCGGTAGTCACTTCAAAGGGGTTAACTTGCCCTCGATAGTTAATTAAAGTCTGAATGCCATAGACTTCCTTATCGGTGTATCCATAGGTATCTCCTATTTTCGGTATTTCAACGGAGCCAAACCGCATAGTTTCTGAATCTTTGATTCCGTTTTCTAATTGAATGGATTCTCCCTCTGGACTCTTGTTCTGGAAGTACTGTTGGATTATTTGAATGGCAAATGAACTCTTATAATTGCCTGCTGTGTCATGATCTCCCAAGACTGCTCGACGAACAGAACCATCTCTATCCACAACCAAATCGTTAAATCCAACTTGTTCTGTAGGAATACCCGGTAGGGGATCTGCTGGATTGAAGGAGTTATTTTCAACTGTAATTAAGTTGGGATGCTGATTGATTGTCGATAACAGTTCGTCTTTGTTGTCTCCTGTGATTCGATACTCAACAATGTCTGTTCCTACTACCGCAGGACGATTGGCAAAAATCTCTTCCAAGATCTCTGATAAACGATTAGCGTTGATGTTATAACCCTTATCTTCGGATCCTTCGACATATGGAGGACCAATTTCAACGATGGTAATATTTTTATCTGTGGTTTCGACGGATAGATAAGTACTGATAGCCAGTAGCCGATCCAGGGTCATTAACTCTAGAACGTGAAACGCGCCTAGGGATCGGGCTCCTAAAATAGATGCAACAATGCCAAACCCCCATAGACCGGTTTTGAGCCTATCTAAAAGCTTTTCCCAGCGGCGTTGTTTTTCCATTAATCCAGCAGCCCTCGTTCACGGGCACGAATCTCAGTGAGGCTGCGGAGGTTTTTGCCGTCTTTTTTATCTATTTCCGGGTCTATTTCTAGAACATCGTAGAGTTTGTTCCAGTAATGACGAATAGTGCTGGGTTGCACATTGAGTTCTTGAGCAATTGCTTTATCCTGTAACCCCTCATGAAACGCTAAGGTCAGTACGTCGAGCCACTCGGGTTTGAGTTCAACACCAGCTTGTAGGGCTTTGATCCCTCGGGTGTGGCTAAATCCCTTGAGGGCACCGTCGATGCGTTGAAAAATGTCCTGACTGGACATGCTTTTATCAACGATGGTAAACCCACCCTGATGACTGTCAATTTCTGAGCGCACCCTGACTAACGCCTTAATGTAAGTACTTTGAACCGCAATATTCTGCTCAGGGTAGTGCTTCATCACCTGTCTAAGCAGTTCGATACCAGTTTCTACCTTGGCATCTTGCTGGTAGGCCTCAGGAATAGATAAATCCAGGATTGCCAGATCGAGGCGATAGTTGGCAAGTTTTTCTAATGCTTCCTGGGCTGTCTTGGCGGTGATGATTTCGTAGGTGGGATAATGCTGACGCAGAATGTTGATAGTGCCGCTAAGGACAACCTGATGATCATCAACAATCAGGATTTTGCCGGTAGGTGCTTCGTTGATTGTGGGGCCCATGGTTCATGTTCGCTATCGGTGGCTGTTGTAGATGCTAAAGCATTAGCGGTCAGGTGCCCCCAATATGGACCGCTAAATATGGGGTAAATGGCACAAGCTATGCAATCATTTCGTTGACATCGCTAGGGAATCACTGCAAAAGTCAGGGAATCTTGTCTAACGGTATATCTACACTAATTTTTACCCAGCATTTTCGACAATAATCAAAGCCTGAAATCTGGTTTATAGAAATTGCGATATACCTTTGTAGTTTTCTACAAAGGTACTTGCTTCTAGACAAAGGATTAGATGTGCGTCTACAGCACTGACCAAAGCAAATAGCTACGGTTTGTCAAGAGTGTTATGACCCGCTGTATCAACTAAGAAGATTCCTCTGAAACTACGATTCTCTTGTGAATTGTTTTGTTCTCTAAGTTTCCACTTCTCCTTCAAACAAGGTTTCCAGCGGCATAGCATTAATTCCTAATTGTTCTGTTAGGTAGCGTGACAATACGTCATTTTGACCATGGGTGACGTAAACGGTTTTGGCTTTAGTGTCCTTTACAGTTTTTATGAGACTAGGCCAGTCGGCATGGTCTGATAGAGTAAATCCTCGCTCATAACCGCGGCGACGACGGGCACCTCGTACAGCCATCCATCCAGAGGCAAAGGCTGTCTGGGGACGCTTAAATCGTTTCATCCAGGAAGAACGATGGCCTGATGGTGGTGCGATTACCAAATCTCCTTGAAATTTGTAAGATTTTTCTGTTTGGCTGGTGGGTGTTGTCGGCAGCATCTTTACCCCCACCTCTCGATAAATTTCAGTCAGGGCCTGTACTGCTCCATGAACATAGACTGTCTGGTCAGTGAACCTGGTTAGCTCGGCTAATACTCGTTGCGCTTTGCCAAAGGAATAACAAAATAATAAAGATGGTCGTTCTAAGTCACTTTGCCACCAGCGATAAATTTGCTCAGCAGTTTCTGCGCCTGATTGCCAGCGATAGATTGGTAGTCCAAAGGTAGCTTCGGTAATGTAAGCGTCGCACTCTACCACTTCGAAGGGGGCACATGTGGGGTCTGTACAGCGCTTATAGTCTCCAGAAATGCACCAGACTTCATCTTTATATTCCACCCGAATCTGGGCCGAACCCAATACGTGTCCAGCTGAGTGAAATGACACCCAGGTGTGGCCTAGCTTAATTTTGTCGCCATACTGCGTTGGTGTTAGATGAATATCTTTGCCTAAGCGCTTGCGGAGAATGCCTTCTGAGCTATCAATGGCGTAATAATGTTGAGACCCAGCACGGGCATGATCCGAATGGGCATGGGTGATCAATGCAGTTTTTACAGAGCGCCATGGATCGATGTAGAAGTCACCTGGCTCACAATATAAGCCCTCGGGACGAACGCTAATCAGATTCATGCTGTTTAGCAATGGGGTGAGTTTTTATGCTGTCGGATATTTGTCTTTACAAAACAGTGGGAATTTGCCAATCTTCTCAGTGTATGGGGACAACTGGGGCAGATCAAGTGGTCTATTGCACAGCTTATATGAAAGCTATAGATGGATTTAATCGATTTTATTTAGCACCCTAGGGCAATATCAAAAGATAAACCCTGTCCAGGCAGTGTTGTTTTCATCGGGTGGTTTCATCAGGTGGTAGTGTCGGCAAAACCTTAGGGTTGAGCTTGGATGTGGTTTATAGGCATCATCTACATTTTTAGGTGCTCTATGGCGGAGAGCAATCCAAACCGACTGAAACTGTCTCAACTGCGGGCACTGGTGGCTATTGCTAAGACTGGTACCTTTAGTGATGCGGCTTTGCAGCTGGACCTGTCGCAATCGGCGGTGAGCCACGCGATCGCAACCCTGGAAACTGAACTAGGTGTCATCCTGCTAAACCGAGGCCGTCAGGGCGCTGTGCTTACCCCGGTGGGCGAAGCCATTACCGCTGAAGCTCAACAGGTGCTCGAACGTCTGGATAAAATCTGCCAGCAGGCACAGCTGGCCAAAGGGTTGCAATCAGGTCAGGTGCGTTTAGGCGGGTTTCGCAGTGTGGCCACCCACATATTGCCAGCGGTGATCGAGCGCTTTCGCCAGCAGTACCCCGGCATCAGCGTCACCATCGAAGAATTTAGCCACTATTATCATGTGGAAGATTTCTTACGTCAGGGCAAGATTGACATTGGCTTTAGCTACTTGCCTGCCGTCGCCGAGTTTGAGGCGTGGGAGTTGCTGCGGGACGAGTACATTGTGCTGCTACCCCCGAGTGCCAAACCCGTGGACGCCCAGCTAACCTGGAAGCAGTTATACAGCTATCCTCTGATTCAAACCCCCCCCGGCGATGGCTGTCGTTACAACCTTGAACAGTACTTAACTCACCATCAACAATCCCTTAAGTTTGCCTACGATGTGCGTGAAGATTCCACTATTGTCAGTATGGTGCGGCGAGGGCTGGGTGCAACGATTATGGCCCGTTTGGCGGCTGAACCTATCCCCGACGACATCATTGTGGCGCAGCTGCCAGAACCGTTTGAGCGGGTGATTGGGGTGGTTACCCTGGCAGATGCTCTGCAGCCCCCCTCTGTATTTGCTTTTTTGGATACCATCAAAGCGGTATGGGGCGGCAAGCCGAGTGCTCCAAAAGCTGCGTAGGGTGGGCATTGCCCACCGTCATATTTTGAGACCAAAAACCGACACGCTTGCGTCTATCAAAACTCATCACCGACAATAGTGGTCAGTCAGCCTACATTAAATCTCCTGTGGTTCCTTTAAATGACAATAATCCCACCCGCACCACACCCTATGTGGTGTTTGGGTTGATTGCCCTAAACGTAGTGATTTTCTTTTACGAGCTGTCGCTGCAGAGGATGGAGGGGGCTCTCGATCAGTTTTTTACAGTATGGGCCATTGTCCCGGCAGAACTGACCGATAGTTTTGGGGGCCGGGCTTTGAACCCCATTGGTGAGTGGTTTACCCTGATCAGTTCCCAGTTTCTCCATGGGGGATGGGCTCACCTGGGGGGCAATATGCTCTATCTCTGGATTTTTGGTAACAATATCGAAGACCAGATGGGACACCGCCGCTTTATCGCGTTTTATTTGGCCTGTGGCGCATTGGCTGGGTTATCCCAGTGGATTTTTTCACCGGGGTCTACGATACCT
>JBCCJR010000066.1:0-17075 GCA_039045805.1 Cyanobacteria bacterium P01_C01_bin.118 | reverse complement strand
TTGCAGCGCTAGCCGCAATCATTAATATAAATGTGTGTTGAGCTTTCATGAGTTTAGCTCCAAAACAACAAAGTAGAGATAAACCACAGCTTTTACTATTTGCCCGAGACCCCGTGTGAGATTTGATGAGCCTGCAGCTTCGACGATGAGGGAACTTGCGATCGCACACAAAGCAGACAATCAGCACAAGCCTGCATGGCCCCAAGAACTACATCACAGCGCTACGTTGTTGCTGAGCCGAGCGCGGGTTGAGATCGGAGCGGTAGATGAAAGCCGTGAACTAAGTAACGGTAGTGAAATTATTAAAACCCTTGAGTTCGATTATTAGTCACTAAATAATCGATGCCCTGTCTCCGACAGAAGCTTCATCATAAATTTACTCGGTTAGGACTTACATAAAGCAGATTGGCACCAGCAATGAAAATAGTTGCCCAATCCTTAAGATGCAGCAGCATATTGCCCTGGGAACAGAAGGGGTGGTTAGGCGGTTAATGAGTTATTGAGAATGTTAATGTTTGTTTAGCTTTGCCTAGTCAATGGATTCAGAACCCGTTATGGTGACCTCCCGCAGTCAACTTGCCTCCGTTAGTACTCGCTGTGAGCTATCTATCGTTGTGCCCATCTATAACGAGTACGAAAGCATTCCACTGCTGGTGCAGAAAATTACTGATGCTGTGCAGTCTATGGAGGTGCCCTACGAACTGATCTGTGTTGACGATGGCTCCACCGATGGCTCGGGTGAGCTGCTCAAAACCCTGGCCCAAGAGCGCCACGACCTACGGGTGATCCTGCTGCGACGCAATTATGGTCAAACCCCTGCCATGGCAGCCGGGTTTAACTATGCGACGGGGCGGACAATTGTCACCTTGGATGGGGATTTACAAAATGAACCAGCAGACATTGCAACGGTTTACCATAAGCTGCATGAGGGTTATGACCTGGTCAGCGGCTGGCGCAAAAACCGTCAGGATAATGCCGTTACCCGGCTGCTGCCATCAAAAATTGCCAACTGGCTAATTGCGCGGGTCACAGGAGTGAGGCTGCACGACTATGGCTGTTCGCTAAAAGCCTACAGCGCCGAAGTGGTCAAGGACATGAACCTGTATGGTGAGCTTCATCGCTTTTTGCCAGCGTTAGCCTATATCGAAGGTGCTCGCATTAGCGAAGTCCCGGTGCGACATCATGCTCGTCAGTTTGGCCAAAGCAAGTACGGACTAGGACGCACATTTCGCGTTGCCCTGGACCTGTTGACCATTTATTTTATGAAGACATTTTTGACCCGACCGATGCATGTGTTTGGTCCATTTGGGGCGATTTCGGTGTTGGCAGGTTTGGGATTAAGTTTGTATCTGGCCTTTGTCAAACTTGTTCTTCAGGCTGATATCGGTAACCGCCCGCTGTTGCTGTTAGCAGTGGTATTGTTTATTTCCGGCATTCAGCTGCTGAGTGTGGGGTTGCTAGCTGAATTGATGATGCGCACCTATCATGAGTCGCAACAACGTCCAATCTACCGCGTTCGGGAAGTCGTTGGTGGCAAAGTGTCTTAATCTTGCACGTATTCGTCACCGTTAACCAGGGCAATTTCAGCTCTGGTAAATTCTCGCCCGAGATAGGCCGCATGGTCTAGATACTTGACGGGACAAGGGTTTTCCTGGTCTTCAAAGATTTTTATGCACAGTTCTTTGGCCGTGCGTCCTTGATAAATGCGAGTTTCTTGGCGGGGTGGGGCATTTTTCTTGGCAATTAACGGTTTACCGGTGTCTGGATCGCAGGCCACACCTTTGTCGTTGATCACATTGGTAAAGTGTTTGGCGCAGATAACTCCCTGGTCAGTATCCAGGTAAATCAAAAAATACCCGTCTGGATCCAGGTCAATAAATCGTTTTGACAGTTTGTCGTCCAGGGCTTTGAGCTCAGCCGCAGAGGGACGGTTAGCCGCAGGAGGGCGGGTGTTTTGGCTAATGGTCATGGTAGAAGGCCCATTACAAAGTGCTCCATTCTACCGTGGGAATTTGGGAATTGCACCCGTAGTGCGGTTGTATCGATGACCGGATTATTTTACAGGCAGTGGTTTGAGGGGTAAATCGGCATTGATGGCATCGATTTCTTGCTGCTCGGCGGCATTGATGCGGTCGATATAGTTGTCTAACACCTGGGTCAGGGTGGGGTGGTAAAACTTATGCAAACTGTGGTTTGGAGCTGCAGGAAAGCCGCGCCGCTTTTTGTGGCGACCACCGGCACCGGGATCAAATAGCTTAATGCCGTTGGCAATGGCCCAGTCGATGGGTTCGTAGTAGCAGGCATTGAAGTGAAGATGGTTATATTCCTCAAAGGCTCCCCAGTAGCGTCCGTATAGCCGCTCGCCCTTGGTTAGACAAAAGGACATGCCGATGGGGTCGCTGCTGTCGTCGGTGTAGGCGGCAAAGATGACGGTGCGATCGCAATAATCCGGATGCAGCTGCTTAAAAAACTGACGGGTAAGATACTTACTCCCCCACCAGCCAAACTTGTCACAGGTATCGCTATAAAAGTCGTACACCAAATTGCACAGACTGTCCGATAGCCCATCACCGGTATGCACCTCAAAATGTAGACCCGCCTTAGCAACAGATTTACGCTCTCGTTTGATATTGCGGCGCTGGTTAGCATTAAATCGGGCTAGATAATCATCAAAAGTGGTGTAGCCTTCATTTTTCCAGATGTAGCTATGGTGCAGCCATTTGTGAAACCCCAAGGCTTCCATGTCACTACGCCAGACCGGATCCACATAGAGAAAATGGCACCCAGAGATATGGTTTTGCAGACAAAACTGATCAATGGCTGCCGCCATTACCCGGGTTAAAACTGCTTTATCCTCACCCTCAGCGATCAAAAATCGATAGCCTTCCGCTGGGGTAAAGGGCGACATGCCGAGCAGTTTGGGATAGTAATCAATACCTAACTGCTCAGCCAAATCAGCCCACTGATGGTCAAACACAAATTCACCACGGCTATGGCCTTTAAGATAAAGAGGAGCGGCGGCTACTAGCCGATCCCTACGCCATACGGTTAAATGGTTGGGCAGCCAGCCCGTCTGGGCCATGGTACTTTTTGACGTCTCCATAGAATTTAGCCAGAACCATTCAAAAAATGGAACTTTCAGCGGTTTGGCCATCCGATCCCAGTCTTCGCTGGGTAAGTCTGCCATATGACTGACCCAGCGAAGCGTATAGTCGGTCAGTGCCTCAGACGGATTTATGGTTATACCCATTGATTGGCGTTTTAGTTCTCTACGGTAATGTAACGCGGCAGATGGGGAATTGACATAGAGTGGGCTACCGTTGTCTCTGATAATTCAAAAACACTTCATTGCCTACAGTTGTATTCGATAGTAGGGTGAACCGCGGCGCATTTCTCAAAGAAAATCCTTTACCGTCGCAGGGAGTCGGTGCTTGCTCACCACCAATTACCAGAGGACAAACCGTCAGCCAAAGCTGATCGATTAAGTCCGCGGCCATGAGTGCTGCCACCAGCTGACCACCGCCCATCACCAATAGGTGATCAATCTTGAGGGATTTTAACTCCGCTAAAATCCCTGACCAATGAAAATACTGGTCCACCATGGGAGCTACCCAAATCCGTTCAAAGACATTTTTATCTTGCCAGACTTTAGCGCCGGAAGCGGTGGTCAACAGCCAGCGTGGAACTGGTTGACTAAAAAAGCGTGCCTTAGCATCCAGGTGACCTGACGGAGAGCAAACAATCTGGATTGGCTGAGGCCGCTGTTGTTGCTGGCGACGTTGTTCTACCAAGGTCGGATCTTTGATCAAGGCTGTTGTACCATAGGCCCGCAGCGTCTCTGCTCCAAACAAGGTGGCATCGGCAACGGCGACGCGCTGTTCTAGATGGAGTTGATCCGCCATCGATGGAAATCGCGCGGCGGTGCGATCAGCATCACTGATTTTGCCATCGGCACTCATAGCTAAAACAACGGTGACCTGAGGACGGTGGTTAATGGGTAATTTTAGGGCTGACAATGACATGTACTGAACTAGTTGTAAACGCCCTGAAATATGTACTTAAGGGCGATAAATCACCTTTGGCAAGGCTTCATCTATGTAATTGCTGATTCAACTTTTGGCCAGGTAACCGGTGGCTGGGGGAGACCAGTCGATAAACTAGGTGGGTGTTAATACCGGTATCAGTCATAACATAACGATCGTGGGTACGGTCATTCTAAAGACTGACATTAGTAGATGGTGGTTTACCCATGGAGATAACATCGAGATAGGTCAGACTTTGCCGTGGACAGTCATGATTGATTAGACTACGACAAACTAAGTGTTTATGACATACATCTGCTATTTCTATCTGTTTGATTCCATGATTTATCTACGTTTCCTGTTGAAATCAGCGACGATTCTCTAGACGATTTTTGAAGTTGTTAGCGGTCTATGGCTAAGCGTCCTCTTTCATTTCGCCGGTTGTTGATACTGCGTATCTTGCTACTGAGTACGCCTGTGTTGCTCATTGGCCAGGCGATTACGCTACGCAAGGCACGGAGTAGTTTATTAGAAACTGCACGGCAAAATTTGACCAGCAGTGCTATTAATAAGGCGAACGGTCTGCGGGATAGTGTGCAGGCGGTTAAGTCTGAGCTGTTATTGCTAGCCGATAGTCAAGACCTAAAATCCGGTGATGCGGATCAGGTAGCCGGAGCCTTAAGCCGTTATAAAAAAGTTGCGTCTCATACCGTTGGCTGTTTAGAGCTGACCGAGGCTGAGACGGGGTCAGTCATATCCACCACGTGCAATACGCCATTACTGCCCACACCACTACAGCTGCCGTGGCAGCAGGAGCCAACGGGGCAGTCAGACTTTTATTTGGTAGATCTAGATAGCTCCAAACAAATTGCAGAGGCTACACCGACCGAGGAACCGGGCATGCATCCGTCTCTATTAGACCTAATTGTCGCTACCCCAATTTATAATCCTGACGGCAGTCTGCGATACACCCTATCTGCCCAGCTTGGATTTACCCAGTTAGAGGATACTAATCCTCGTTCTCTGGTAGGTAAAACGGTCATTATTGACCCCAATGGTATTGTGGTCACCCATCCCAATCCCGAGCTAGTCGGTCTATCAATAGATGATTTAAAAGGGGCCGATCGGTTTGTCAGCATTATTAGCAGCATTCGAGTGGGTAATGCAGATACTCTGCATTTGTTTGGCTTATTAGAAAAGGGAGATGAGTGGTTAGCCGGCTACAGTGGCGCAGACCTACCGGTGTCTACGGGGCAAACCCAAACCTGGAATGTACTGGCAGTTACACCGCTCAATCAGGCCCTCCATGCTTTGGGGGAAATTCGTCTGATTTTACTTTTACTCACCCTGGGGTTACTAGGGGCCAATGCTTTGTTAGCTCTCTATGTGGCCCGTAGTCTATCGTTGCCAGTGGAACGCCTGATTCACTATACGCAGCAGGTGCAGGATCTATCGTCTGAGGTGAAGGCTGCCCCCCCAAATCGTAGTATTTGGGAGCTGGATTATTTGGGGCAAGTTTTGGAGCGCATGCTGCGTCGTTTGGAAGGGGGTGCTCAGGAGTTACGCCAGGCTTGGGAAAATGCCCAGATGGCAAACCAGCTTAAAAATGAGTTTCTGGCCAATACATCCCATGAGCTACGCACCCCTCTAAACGCCATTATTGGCTGTATTCGGCTGGTGCGTGATGACTGCTGTGACGATCGTGAAGAAGAGTTAGAGTTTTTGGAACGGGCTGATAATGCCGCGATTCATTTGCTCAAGATTATTAATGACATTTTGGATATTGCCAAAATCGAGTCAGGAACTGTGAGTCTTGACCTGGAGACTCTGGATTTGGGCGTGGTGGTGGACGATGTGTTGGATATGCAGTCTTTGCAGATTCAACAAAAGGGGCTATCGCTCAATCGTCCTGAGAAATCTGAGGTTGCCTGGGTTAAGGGGGACGGGGATAAGCTCAAGCAGGTACTGCTTAACATTGTCTATAACGCGGTTAAGTTCACCCATGAGGGGAGTATTACGGCCTCTATCGATGTGGTCCATGCGGGGGAAGCCTCTGATGAGGATGACAATACTATTCCAGCGCCTCGGGTAAGTGTGACGATTCGCGATACAGGCATTGGAATTGAACCCAAGGATCAGCAAAAGCTCTTTCACCCGTTTGTTATGGTGGACGGCACCCACACCCGTAGCTATGAGGGCACTGGACTGGGGCTGGCGATTTCAAAGAACTTTATGAAACTGATGGGGGGTAGCATTAACCTCTACAGCGCTGGGGTAGACCAGGGCACATCGGTCACCCTGAGTTTGCCTCTGTTGGCAAATCAAGGTGAGGTGGATGACGCTAAAGCGGATGGTGGCGTTGCTCAGCAGGTTTTAGTGGGGCAAAAGGTAGAGGGATAGTGATAATTCTTGATTTTGAGTTTTTAATTTTGAGTTAGTTTTTTACATTCAAAACTTAGAACTCAAAACTATTCCGGGTTGTACTGCGGCGTGACCCAGGAACCTGACTGGTTTAAGGACTGGGTGAGGGCTTCTAAAATAGCCACTAGCTGCGTCCCAACAATGCCTGAGGAGAGGACTGATGTCTGGTTGGTGCTGACGCTGTGGACAAAATGGTTGCACATAGTGGCCAAGGGTTCCTGGTTGGGGACTATGACTGTGACTGTATCCAGACCTTGGGGTTGAAAGGTGCCAGGGGCTGGCTGACCAAGCTTGAGGGTGAGGGGAGCATCGGGCTGCATTTCGTCAAAGATGAGACTGCCGCGATCGCACACCATCGATAGCTGCCGCTGTTTGTGGGGATTGGCCCAGCACACATGAATCGTAGCTTCAAAGCCACTGGCATAGTGCAAACGACACCAGACGACATCGGCCAGGGGCTTTCCCTGACGCTGGAGCCAGTTTAGCCCCTGGGCCTGGACGCGAACCGGTGAACTGTCTAGCCAATGGTTAAAAATGGCAATGTCATGGATCGCCAGATCCCACAGGGCATCTACATCATGGCGGACCGGCCCTAAATTGGTGCGGGCCGCATAGCCATAGCGGGGACTGCCCAGACGGTCTAAGCTGACCTTTGCCTGGGTAACTGCGGGATGAAACAGATAGGTGTGGTCAATAAATAGTTGACGATTTTGCTGCTGGGCCAGATAACAGAGAGCTGAAGATGTTTGACTGGTAAGGGTGAGGGGTTTTTCACAGAGCACGTGGAGCTGACGCTTAAGGGCGGCGGTGACGATAGCTTCGTGGGTGATGGCGGGGGTGGCGATGGCAACGGCGTCTAAGTCCGGTATCTCCAGAGCTGCTTGCCAATGCTCTAGCAAGGCTATGGAGCGATCGAGGTTAAATTTTTGGGCGGTGACCGCTAACTGCTCTGCGTAGGGATCCACCACGGCACACACTCGAATTTGGGGATGGGCCAGAAAATTGCGGAGGAGATGGGTGCCCCATCGACCTACGCCCATCAGCGCCAGATGAATTTGGTTTGTATTTGGCTGCATTTGGCCGATATCGCTGTCGTTGTTTTGATCATGCCCAATCCCCCCCTTGAGGATGTCTGCTCACCATTTTCTATCGGTAGCCATGCCTGCCTATGGCCTATTGCCCAGTGAGCCATGCCCACCCTACCCGTTGGTGATTATGGGTTCGAGCTGGGTATAGGCTTGTTGGGCAGCGCGCTGTTCGGCTTGTTTGATGGAGGGGCCTTTGCCATTGCCCCAGAGCTTGCCTTGATACTGAACCTGGGCATAAAAACGTTCGGGGTCACCGTGACGCTGACTGATTTCTTCGACGCTGTATTCGGGCAATTGCCGGCTGTGGGCCTGGGTGAGTTCCTGCAGGGCGGCTTTATAGTTCTGCCGGGCTGGGTCGTTTTTGATGGCATTGGTGAGCCGATCAAAGTGGATATCCAGCCAGGGGCGCACCAAACTCAGGTTGTGAGTGCTGAGGTAGAGGGCTCCCAAAACAGCTTCAAAGGCATCGGCCAATCGGGAATTCTGACCGGCACGGTCCCCGGCGGCACTAGTGGAAATCTGCAGATATCGGCTGAAACCGTACTCTTTGGCCAGAAGGGCTAAGGTGCGATCGCTGACGAGTTGCGATCGCACTGCGGCCATTTCTCCCACCGACATCTGGGGATAATTTTCCTGCAAAAATTCTGCTGCTGCTAGCCGTAAGGCCGCATCCCCCAGAAATTCCAAGACTTCATTATTTTGCTCCGCCGATCGCGAAATATCTATCAATGCCTGATGGAGCAAATCCCATCGTACTGATTGACTGTTCGCTAGGCCCAACTTTACTAAAAAGTTGGATAAGTCCTGTTGCCGTTGGGGATCATTTTCAATTGTTGGCTGTCCGGTATTCGCTACTTTTTGACCCCTTGCCATTCACTATTATTTGGTGGACTATGCCCACCCTCCTATGGGTTTAGAAATGGAAAGAGTCAGCCGTAAGCCGGGTTCTGTTCTCGTTGGTACTAGCACCAACGGGCGGTTATCTATCTGGGACGACTGTTACCAGTTGCCTCTAGCGGTACACCAAAAGCGGGGCTGGAAAAAGGTCAACCATGACCCCTACGACCTTGCTCCTGGCCGGGGTTTACCGAGCCAGTACCTCTCGATACTGCTGGTGCGCTCTTACCGCACCTTTGCACCCTTACCTGTAAAAGGCCGAAGGATAAAGGATGAAGGATGAAATTAATTCCGCCTTCCGCCTTCCGCCTTCCATCTTTCCATCGGCGGTATGTTTCTGTGGCACTATCCTCACGGTCACCCGCACTGGGCGTTACCCAGCAAGCCTGACCTTTCAGGAGCCCGGACTTTCCTCAAGCTCAGAGCTTAGCAAAGCTAAACTCTGAGCCCGCAACCGCAGCACCAACTCTTTCCGACTAACTATAATATCGTGGTGTCACAAGAAACTCACAGGGGACCAGAACTTAACAGCAGCACTAACTCAGTGGTTAATCTCCGACAGTATGAATATTCTTGAGCATAGTGATGCCAAACTGATTATTCAATATCGTCCATACATACCGTTATTGAGCAGTGGTACTGGCTGTTTAGTGGCATTGCTAATGGCAGTCGCTGTTGCTCTTGATTTATTCCAAGCTTACGCGTTTTTTTGGATTATCTTCAGTATTCTCTGTGGAATAGCATTTTGCCTGACAGATGTTGTTATATGTACAGCCTACAGTACTAAGCAGATGGTGACTGTTGATAAGAGATGTCTACTACGTCGTCGTAAATACCGATTTCATACCAGTCACTGGGAAGATTTTTTAGTAGATAAATGGACCCATGAGATCAAGTAAAAGGCCACTATTCTTGCAAATGAGGCAGTAGTCCAGAACGATCCAAGACAACTTTGACTTGCTCATTTATACCCTTGGCAACAATTTTTGCCCCTGATCGATTTGCCTCTAGAACGGCTTCCCAAAGCACAGATGCAGCTGCAGGTTCAAAAAATGTTGTTTTGGCCATGTCGATGATAAGCACGACACCTGGTTTAATCTTTTGTTTTAGATCTTTCTCAAAAAAGGGAGCGATAAAGCTGTCAACGCGATTGGGTAAACGGATGGCTATGTGGGCAGAAACCGAATTTGTATACATCACGTAATAAATGTTACTCAGTACAGTACTACTTTAAGTGAATTACCTAGGTCAGCCCTGAGGTTTTCTACGGAGATAACAGAATTGTTCAATGAAGTTTGCAAGTGTTTAGCCGCCTGTCAAAATTACGACTCCAAAGAAATACCGAGAACTGCCCATAGTCAATAGAACAAATGGCCTAGGGCTAGTACTCTACATGGAAAAATGTGATCCATCTCACTCGTACTCATAATGAGTCTGAGTTAAAATAAAGACCTGAGTTGGAGATCGTTTAATGGAGCATCTATCTCAATCCTGGTCTAGTATCGCCCCCGATATCATGAGCGATGGGGTGACATCCAGCCTATTGGCTAGCTTTGGTATAGGTGCAGGGGCAATGCCGGTGCTGTTTACTTCACGACTAAGCGAGCGATGGAAAACGTTGCTGTTGAGTATTGGCAGTGGCGTAATGCTATCAGCAGCTGCATTTTCGTTGTTAATGCCTGCCGTGCTTCTGGCTGATAATAGGCTGAGCATTGTTGAAATTTTTAGCGCTGTTATTGTAGGTGCTGCAACTTTCTATAGTTTGGAGCACGTCCTGCCTGAACCAGAATTAACCCATGATGCTAATTCGCGTCATATGTGGCTATTTGTATGGGCTATTGCCTTACATCATTTTCCAGAAGGGTTAGCCATTGGTTTGGGTATGGAGGCTACTCACGATGTAGGTATCGTGATTGGCATGGCGTTGCAAAATCTCCCCGAAGGTTTGATGGTGGCCCTGGCTCTGCGACAGCTGGGCTATGGTATCGGTCTATCGCTAGGGCTGGCAGCTATGTCTGGTTGGCTAGAGCCTTTGGGTGGGGTATTGGGGGTGATGTTAGTGGATTTAGGCAGTGCGATCGCGCCTATCGGCATGGCGTTAGCTGCAGGAGCAATGCTATTTGTAGTGCTGCATGAGCTGTTACCCAAGTTGAACTTGAAAACGTTAAATAGCAGTGGGTCAGTTGGTTTGCTCACAGGGGTAGTGATGATGGGAATGGTGGAACAGTTCTTGGGATAGACCTGCTATTGGACCTGCACCATTCTCTGCTATCGCTATTTTACACAGGCAGGGTAATGACAAAGGTGGTACCCCGGCCAGGTGTAGAGTTAACGGTGATTTGACCACCGTGTTTTTCTTCAATAATTTGCTTTGCTATTGTCAAGCCTAGCCCAGTTCCTTTGCCAACCACCTTAGTTGTAAACTGCCGGTCGAAAATCCGTGAGCATACCTCTGTGGGCATACCCTTGCCGTTGTCTTGGATTTGGATGACTATGGCATTGCCTTCGGAATAATCGGTTTGAACCGTAATAGTTTGTTGCCGAACTGCTGGTGAATCAGATGTCTGCTCTTCAGCCAGCTCATCAAACATATCAACAGCATTTGCAAACAAGTTCATAAACACCTGATTGAGTTGACCAGGAAAACAGGCAATGTCTTTTGGCAAGTTACCGTAGGTTCGAGTGACCTGGATTTCTGGGCGTATATTGTTGGCTTTAAGCCGATACTTCAAAAGTAGTAGGGTACTGTCAAGTAGTTGATGAATATTCGCTTCAATCTTCGATGTCGTATCCGAGCGAGAAAATGCTCTCAGGCTAGTACTGATTCTCTGCAGGCGATCACACCCCATTTCCATCGATGTCAACATTTTGGGCAAGTCTTGAAGCAAAAAGTCGAGATCCAGTCGTTTTCGTTTTTCTATTATCTCATTGCCTGGTGATGGATAGAGAGTCTCATAAAGATTAATGTATTCAGTAATCTCTTTTAGGGACACTTTTAGTTCACCCACATTGCCGCTTAGAAAGCTAAGGGGATTATTGATCTCATGGGCGACACCAGCAACTAAATTTTCCAAGGCTGACATTTTTTCATGTTGAATCAGGCTGAGTTGTGATGCTTGTAACTGTCTAAGGGTGTTTTGTAGTTGAGCCGTTGTACGCTTGGCACACATAGTTCAGGCCAAGCTTGATCGATGAAAGCGTTATTTGGCGATGGGCGCAGCCCACTGCTAAATGCATTTAGCAGTGGGCTATAGTTGACCAGTGTTTTTGGGGAGTAGTGTTGTCTTAATGTTGAGTCTTGAGGGTGTTTTCTAACTGGGCGATTTTAGCTTTTAGGGGAGCAATGGCAGTTTCGACGACTGCCTGCAGTTCTGTTTCTGAATAACGGATAGGAATATGCTGGGGGCAATTTTGGCTAAAAGCCTCGACGGTGAACAATATGGCGCGTTCGATCTTGGCTGGATAGTCAGGCAGGCGTAGTTGTTCAATCAGATCGAGATCGTTTTCGACGTAGCGGGCTCGACCCCAGAGTTTGAATCGACGACGGTTACGGTAGTCCATTAAAAAGAGAAAGGCTTTGTCGTTTTCAGACAAATTACCAACAGTGATGTACTGTACGTTGCCAGAGAAATCGGCAAAGCCGATGGTTTTGTTATCCAATACTTTAAGAAAACCAGGTGGGCCACCGCGAAACTGGATGTAGGGATAACCGTTTGAGCTAACGGTGCCTAAATAGCTGCCATCCATCTGAGAGATGAAGTCGGCGAGTTCTGGAGTAATAGTGTCGTTGGCAAGAGCTTTGGCCGTATAGCGTTCATAGGTGTCCCGTGAGCCACGCTCGGTTTGGGCAGCTTTGACGGCGGGGGTGAAGGCGATGTCGGCGAATTTGCTAGCCATGGTTTTGGGTGGGTAAGGGGCGAATTTTTAAGGTTGTGTAAGTCTTGTAGGGGCGTTACATGCAACGCCCCTACAAGATTTTTGTGTCCTAAGCGTTTACCACAGGGGCTTCAATTCCTCTCATGCCAACGAATTCGGGAAGTTGTTTTACTTGTTCAATCCAGGACAACACATGGGGATAAGGAGATAGGTCAATTTTACCGTCAGGGGCAAGGGCGACATAGGGGAAGACGGCAACATCGGCAATGGTGGGGGTTGTTCCTACCAGCCATTTATGCTCGCCGAGGTGCTGATTGAGCTGATTGAGAATAAAGGTGGCCTTGACGGTAGCTTGCTCAATGTTAATGGCTTTGGCTCCAAACAGATGATATAAACGAGCAGATTCTGGGCCTTGGCGGATTTCACCAGTGGTAATGGAGAGCCAACGGATGACTGCAGCTAGGGCTATCGGTTCTACCGGCAACCATGAGTTTTCGCTGTCATATTGGCGGGCTAGATATACCAATGCTCCTTGTGCATCGGCTAGCACCACATCTCCATCAGTGAGGACAGGGACCTGGCCAAAAGCATTGATTTTAAGGAATTCTGGCTGTTTATGTTCGCCTTTCATCAGGTCAACGGTGACCCATTCGTAGTCAATATCCAGGAGGTTGAGCAACAGTTTGACTTTGTAGCTGTTACCAGACATGGGATGGCCGTAAAGCGTGGGCATGGGATTGAGCTCCTGAGAGTTAGTGATGGTTTATGCTTGATTTGTACCGAACGATCGGTCTAATTAATTTGTACCGAACGAACGGTACAATGTCAATACAGCAGTCTTCCCTCTCAAGGGAAGTTTTTGCGAGAGTGCGTAGTTTAGATTTGGTGATTATCTGTGGCTCGTGAAACCTATTTGCCAGTTTTATTTCGGCTATTTCGTCATCATGGGTATGACGGTGTTAGTCTGGCAAAAATTGCTGAGGCGACGGGGTTGGGTAAGGCGAGTTTGTATCATCATTTTCCGGGGGGGAAAGCGGAAATGGTGAGGGAGACGCTGGATTATTCTGGGCGATGGATGGCGGATAATATTGTGGCTCCGCTGCAGGGAGATGGAGAGCCGCTGGATCGATTACAGGGGATGTGCGATCGCATCTCTACCCTATACGAAGCTGGGGAACAGCCTTGCCTGCTGGCATCCCTCACCCTAGGGGCATCGCGAGATATGTTTCATGAGGCAATTAAAGATCGGTTGCAGACGTTGGTGGATGCGATCTCATCAGTCTTAGTGGAAGCTGGGTTAGACTCGGAACTCGCGCGACAACGAGGCGAAGACGCTGTAATGGCTATCCAGGGTTCCTTGATTTTGTCCCGTGGTTTAGATGATACAAGACCGTTTCAGCGTGCGATCGCGCAGCTGCCTGAAAAGCTTTGGGCTGGTTTACCCGTCAGCGTTTCGTAAACAATAAACAAACTGGCGCAAGTTTATCTTGCCGTCTCCCATAAGTCTTTATGTCATTATTCCAAGGCTTCTTGAGCCATTGACTGCACTGTTGTTGAGCGAAAACAGGTTTGAAGATTCCACCAATAGGCCCCGGCACCTACCACTAAATTTGACACCAGGGCAGCAACAAAAATTCCTGTAGGTCCGGCCAGGCGACTACCCACATAGGCAAGCGGAATATACAACACAAACATCCGCGCAATAGTCATGACGATAGATGGCGTGGGTTTGCCCATGGCATTAAATGCAGAGCTACTCACCTGGATAATGCCTGCAGTGCCATAGCTGATGGGGACTAGCCAGAGATACTGGGTGGCCACAGAAATCACATTGGGATCTTGATTAAACAGACCTGAGAGGAGGTGCCCGCCCATCCCCAGGCTGACGGCCATTAAACCTCCCCAGCCCATACAGAATGAAAAGCTTTGCTTGATGGCCAGTCGTACGCGACCAAACTCTTTTGCCCCCCAGTTTTGGCCGATAAAGGGACCGATACTGGCGGATAGAGCCATCACTGTAATCAAGGCAAACGATTCTAATCGTGAGGCGACACCAAAACCAGCCACAGCAGCAGGGCCGTGGGTAGCGAGAAAGCTGGTGATTACGCCGATGGAGATGGGACTGATCATACTGGATGCAGCCGCCGGGAGACCCACGGTGAGAATATCTTTCCAACACCAGAGAGTTTCATTGATATCTGGAAATTGGGCAGAAAGAAGATTTTCCTTAAAGCGGAGGACGAGGAGAGCGGCGACCAAGGTGGTGGCGCGGGCGATGACGGTGGCAAGGGCTGCCCCCTGGATTTCGAGACGGGGAAAACCAAAGGCCCCGGTAATTAATAATGGGTCGAGAATGATATTAACGACGGCGGACAGAGTCATGATGATACTTGGCGTCAGGGTATTGCCGGCAGCGCGAATGGCGCTGTTGCCCACCATGGGTACCACCAAAAACACCATGCCAAAGTACCAGATCCGCATGTAGTCGTGAATAAAGGGGAGAACGTCGGCACCTGCTCCAAGGGCTTTGAAAAGCGGATCGATGGTGAATAGCCCCAGGATGACAAACAGAATAACGGCGGTAACGGCGAGGGTGAGGCTGTTGGTAGTAAAGCGTTGAACCCGGCTCATGTCGCCTTCACCGATAGCGCGGGCGATAACGGAGGATGCGCCGACGCCCAGCCCCATGGCCAGGCTACCAAAGGTCATAACGACAGGAAAGGTAAAGCTCATGGCGGCGAGCTGAGCAGTGCCAAGCTGACCGACAAAGTAGGTATCGACGAGATTGAAGGCGATGATGGCAAAGACGCCCCAGACCATGGGGATGGTGAGGGTGATGAGGTGTTTGCTGACGGGTCCTTGGGTTAGTTTGCGATTCATTAGCTGGCAGATGGGATTATCTGTCAGTGTAAGGGAGATAGATCTTTTGGGGGATTGAGTGTTGGTTGAACGCCATGGTGGCAAGCATGGCCATTAAACTTTGCCAGGTTACACAGTTGTTTTGGGAAAGTGGCCCATGGTTCTGTTGTGACAATATGACTACCGCTAGATGTCCCAATATTTAATAGAGGTCTGCATCCAGTTTGCCAGCCAGGCTGTACCAACAGGAATGATAAATATGGTTCATTTCTTCATCAGTGGGTAACACTGTTGGGTCCAGAAAGTCCTGCACTAAATGATGGGGTTTACCTAAACAGAGATCCAGGGCTTTACGGGTAGGATTTAATGCATAGTTTCCCCGGTGAATCATTTGAGCACTAAAGATCAATATATCTCCAGGGGTAAGGGCAATTAAAACTGAGCCTGGTAGGGATTCATGATTGGTATGGCCGTTTAGTTCAAAGCGGACGTTTCTCTCTAACTCAGTATCCCAGTGGCAGTGACTATCGGGAATGAGTTCTAGGCCTGTTTCTGAAACAAGAGGAATCCGCACGTGCAGGCTGAGCATATTGTGTTGTTCTGCAGCTTGCACAGCGTCGTCAATGGGGCTGTATTGCAAATCACGATGCCAGTAGGGTTGTTTTTCTGTGTTGTAGGGATTAAAAAAGAGCTGTGTATTGTGAAAATAGATATCGGTTCTAAATAGCTGCGTTAAAGCATGGGTGAGTTTTGCAGAAGCAATGAGGTTAAAAAACGTCACTCTTTCAAGGCTGCCGCTTGGAAAGTACTGCGGATGCGTTAGTGAGTGCATATTAATGAGTTGTTGCTCGACTAGGGCATGATGATTTTCCTCTCGCCACTGGCTATAGATGCGGTCAACGATGGGGGTGAATTGATCGATTTCTTCTGGTTCAAAGAAATTTTGCAGAATGGTATAGCCCTGAGTTTCAAACTGTTTGCGCGCATTCATTGGTTTAGGTTGAAAACGATGCTCATTCACCAGCTGATTTTGTCTATGGTTAAAGTCTAGTCATTCCCACGCGCAAAGACGACTCAGAATTTGTCAAAATGCGAACAATGAATTTGCCCCTACCCCATGGATAAGCCTGTTATTTTAACCATTGATGATGACCCTGCTGTTTTACAGACTATTGCCCGTGATCTGAGAAAGCAGTATGGGGATCGATTTCGTATTGTGCGCGCTGACTCAGGTATCACTGCGTTAAATGTTACCCAGCAGCTAAAGTTACGGGGCAGCACGGTGGCCCTATTTTTAGCGGACCAACGAATGCCGGGTCTGAGCGGTGTTGAGTTTTTGAATCAAGGATCGGAAATTTTTCCTACGGCTAAGCGAGCATTGTTGACCGCCTATGCCGATACAAATGCTGCTATCGATGCTATCAATACGGCTCAGCTGGACTATTACTTGCTAAAGCCCTGGGATCCACCAGAGGAAAAGCTGTATCCGGTGTTGGACGACCTGCTTCAGGACTGGCAGGTCACATTTAAGCCAGTCTTTCAGGGGGTTAAGGTCATTAGCGATCGCTGGTCGCCAGACTCCCATGCCCTGAGGGACTTTCTCTCGCGAAATCAGGTGCCCTATCGCTGGCTGGACATCGAGTCGAATCAGGAAGCGCAGCAGCTAGTGACCTATGCAGGAGAGAAAGACAATCCTTGTCTGCCGCTGGTGCTGTTACCCAGTGGAGAAAAGTTAGTAAAACCCAGTACAGCCGACCTGGCCCAGCAGGTGGGGATGCAGACAGAAGCGGCAAAGCCATTTTATGACTTAGTGATTGTGGGGGGTGGTCCGGCTGGCCTGGCCGCTGCAGTGTATGGCGCATCGGAAGGGTTGCGCACAGTCATGATCGAGCGAGAAGCGCCTGGAGGACAG
>JBCCJR010000065.1:0-17100 GCA_039045805.1 Cyanobacteria bacterium P01_C01_bin.118 | reverse complement strand
TTTTGACCTAAAAACAGTCTTAACCTTAGGGAGATAGGAGGGCGTAAAACAATAGAGAATAGCGAATTAAACCTTGCCCACATCTAGAACTGGAGTTTTACCGTAAGGGAAACTCCAGGTTTCAACGTGAACGTGATTTGGTAGTGCTTCAGATTTAAATTTTTGAATAAAAGAAAAGATATTACCAGTGAGTCCGCATCGCAACACTAGACATCGTGATCAATCACCAGTTCCATGCGATCTCCCCGGAAACGGGTAACGCCGTATTCAATCACCGTACCGCTTTGGTCAACATTGATGGACTCTGACAACAAAATCGGATTGTTGGCAGGCATTTTGAGCAAACGAGCATCCCGTATTCGGGCCGTTCGCGCTGAAATGCGAGTAGACTGGCGCAGATGATCGCAGTCATATTCCTTGAGCAGCATCTGTGAAATCGATCGATAGGTTTCACAATGCTTGGCCAGCTCGGGAAACCGCTGATGCGGGAAATGGCTGCTGCTGATGTTGATGGGCAGATCGTCAATCAGATGGAGGCGTTCAAGTAAAATGACTGAGCCCCCTAGCTCAATATCTAAACGTTTTGATAGTTTAGGGTCGGCATTGATTTCCACAATTCTGAGTACCTGTCGGGTGGGGGTGAGGGACTGGGCTTTGAGAGCCTCGTTAAAACGAACCCGTTTGCCAATGGGCAGGGCAATGGGGGCCACAACAAAAGTGCCTCGGCCCCTTTCTACGTCTACAAGACCCTCCTGACGCAGGACCTCTACGGCTCGCCGTAGGGTGTGGCGATGTACTCCAAATCGTTTACTAAGTTCTAGTTCGGTCGGTAGCTGATCGCCCACATTAAACACCGATTCTTCGATATTACGCCGCAGTTCATCAGCGATTTGAAGATAAAGGGGCAAGGCATCTTGGCTCATCGTTTCTTTGGTGATTACCCACAGTTTAATTGGCTATGAATGAAGAATCTCTAGCCTAAATCTTTGATTCGGCTGGATGAACGTCAACCTCACATCTGTGATTATTACAATCGCAACAGTTGCATCTTAACCCTGAACAAGCTAATAATTTGTCTAGACGTCTGCACAACTTTAACGAGTGGTTAATGTTTGGTTAAGTCATGGTAAAAGCAGAACAACAATCATCAAGGGCTATGTGGATATCGACCCTGGCTAAAGGGCCCCTGCTACTGCTGGAGAATTGTGTTGCCACCCTGGAAGGTTTACCTGAGTATGGATTTTTGCGATCACCAGAAACAGGTTTAGCCATGGTGCGCGGACGAGCTGAAGGCACTGGACAACCCTTTAACCTGGGTGAGATTACCCTAACCCGCTGTGTAGTGCAGCTGGGCGAACTCACAGGATTTGGCTATGTGGCGGGGCGGTCGAAGCGCCATGCGGAGCTGGCTGCTCTGTGTGACGGCTTGCTCCAGCATCCTGATTGGCAAGAACGAGTACAGCAGCAGGTGATTATCCCTCTGCAGACCGCTGCCCAGGCAAAGCGAGATAATGAATCTGCTGAGGTAGAGTCCACTCGGGTCAACTTTTTTACGATGTTGCGAGGGGAGAGCTGACGATGGTGACTTATCTGGCCGGATTTACAGATATGGTCCACGATGCCCAGAAAACGTTTCGAGCGTTACTAGATGCCTTGGCAAGACCGGGCATCGCCCAAACAACAGTATCTCTGTTGTCTCCCTCGGGGCTGGAGCCTGGCTGCGCTGCCGCCTGTCTCACCCTGCTAGATCTAGAAACTGTTGTTTGGCTACAGCCAGGGTTCTCTGAAGATGTGCGGTCGTGGCTGTTATTTCATACGGGCTGTCGATTTACTGATGAGCCTAAGGCTGCCAACTTTGCTCTGATTTGGGACGTGGCGACCACTCCTGAATTAAGTGAATTTTCCTGGGGCACACCTGAATATCCAGAAGCCGCCACATCTTTACTGATTCAACTACCAGGGTTAACAGGTGGGGAGGTGACCACTTTAGAGGGACCTGGCATTCTAAATAATATTGAGGTGGCCTTACCCCTGGATTCTAACTTCTGGGGCCAGTGGCAGGCCATGACAGCGGGATATCCCCTCGGACTAGACGGCTGGTGTTTTTCCCAGGATCAGGTAGTCGGCTTACCCCGCACTGCAAGAACTATGGCTGCATCTCAAGAGGCCCTATGACTCTGGAAGTGCGTCCAGGCAGGATTGAAGACTTAAAACACGGATATAGCTATCGAGTTGAACTTAGTTAGGTAAACACAAGCGGAAGAGAACCATGCCCTACGTTGCAGTCAAAGGTGGAGAACAGGCCATTCGTAATGCTGAGACATTACTGAAGGCAAAACGGCGTGGTGATAACACTGTGCCAGAGCTGTCCCTAGAGCAAATCAAGCAACAGATGCAATTGTCCGTGAACCGTGTCATGGCTGAAGGGAGTTTATACGATCCGGATCTGGCGGCGTTAGCCATTAAACAATCTTGGGGGGATTTGGTCGAAGCCGTATTCCTGTTGCGGGCCTATCGCACCACGTTACCCCGGCTGTATTACAGTGACCCCCTAGACACCAGCGCTATGGTTATCCGGCGACGTATCTCCGCTATCTTTAAAGATGCGCCGGGGGGGCAGAAATTGGGAGCTACATTTGATTATATTCACCGTCTGTTAGACTTCAAGCTTGCCGCTGAAGACAACACCTTTTCTGCACCTGCCAGTGAAGAGGCTAACACCACCGAAATAACACCCCGAGTTGCCCATACGTTAGCCCAGGAAGGATTGGTGATGCCGCCAAACAATGGCGACGTAGGCGAGGCGCAGTCAGTGGAAAACACCCATCCCACGCCCCCCTTCGACATCACTCGCCAATCTATCACCACCCCAACCAGCCGCGATGCCCGTTTACAAAACCTCGCCCGTGGCGATGAGGGCTTTTTGCTATCCATGGCCTATTCCACCCAGCGAGGCTATGGCAAGAATCATCCCTTTGCCGGAGAGATTCGTATGGGCGATGTAGAGGTGATGATTTGCCCTGAGGAGCTGGGCTTTGAAATTGCCATTGCCGACATTACTGTCACCGAAGTACAGATGGTTAACCAGTTTAAAGGCAGCAAAGAGATTCCTCCCCAGTTTACCCAGGGCTACGGACTGACCTTTGGCTATAACGAACGAAAGGCCATGGCCATGGCATTAGTGGATCGGGCGCTGCAAGCAAAGGATCTGGGGGAATCTCTAGATGGACCCGCTCAGGACGAAGAATTTGTGCTTTATCACTCCGATAATATTGAGGCCCAAGGGTTTGTTCAGCATCTGAAGCTACCTCACTATATTGACTTCCAGGCCGAGCTAAATTTAATTCGCAAGCTGCGCAACGACTATGAGCGTAACAAGAGTGAGTCGGCTGAGTATCTGCAAACAAAAGAGGATGTTTCTATCGCTCAGGAGGTAACAACGCCATGATTGAGACGCTGAATCACAATTTTTTCCTTCCCGGATGGTGGGCATTGCCCACCCTACTGACTCTTTGGATGGTGGACATTGCCCACCCTACTAACATTCTCACCCATGAAAAATTCTCCCTCTCTACCCCTCTCTCCCCATACGTCTCCTCCCTCAAACCCCGAGCCTGGTTTCAATTTTGGCTACCTGGATGAACAAACCAAGCGCTCTATCCGACGCTCTATTCTCAAGGCGGTTGCTATCCCCGGCCACCAAATCCCCTTTAGCTCACGGGAAATGCCTATGTCCTATGGCTGGGGCACTGGCGGCATCCAGGTAACCGCCTCTGTTATTGGCCAGAACGACACCCTGAAGGTGATCGATCAGGGCGCAGACGACACCACCAACGCTGTTAACATTCGACGATTTTTCAAAAAAGTGTGCGGTGTTGCCACCACTGAAGACACTGAAGAGGCCACCCTGATTCAAACCCGTCACCGTATCCCTGAAACTCCCCTTAAAGAAGGTCAGGTGTTTGTGTATCAGGTCCCTATGCCCGAACCCCTGTACTTTCTTGAGCCCTCACGTACTGAGGCCAACAAAATGCATGCCCTAGAAGAATACGGGCCCATGTACGTCAAGCTTTATGAGGACATTACCAAATTTGGACGTATTGCCCTGGCCTATGACTATCCGGTGATGGTGAATGATCGTCATCTGATGAATCCCAGTCCCATTCCCCGGTTTGACAATCCCAAAATGGATATGAATCCAGCCCTGCAGCTGTTTGGCGCAGGGCGAGAAAAGCGTATCTATGCCATTCCGCCCTACACCAAGGTAAAAAGCCTGGACTTTGAAGATCATCCGTTCTCAGTTGAGAACTGGGACCATGCCTGTGAGTTTTGTGGGGCCACTGACAGCTACTTAGATGAGGTGGTGATCGATGACCAGGGAAATCGCATGTGGATCTGTTCGGACACGGACTACTGCGAACAGCGTCAGCGAGAACAGTTAGGTCAAGCACAACGATTGGGTTAACCAGAGAGAAAATTTATGCAGCCACTATTAACGGTTAATAAACTCAGTAAGTATTACGGCGATCTATGCGCCTGCGATCGCATCTCTTTCGATCTTTACCCAGGCCAGGTCCTTGGCATTATCGGTGAGTCCGGCTCGGGGAAAAGTACCCTACTGGACAGTATTGCGGGCCATGTACCCTTTGAATCTGGAGATTTGAAATATCATGATAGAGACAATAACCTGATTAACCTGCGTACCCTGCCTGCACCCCAGCGACGCAAGCTAATGAAAACAGAATGGGGCTTTGTCCGTCAAAACCCTCGCGATGGTCTGCGCATGACGGTCACGGCGGGAGCCAATATTGGCGAGCGGCTGTTGGATGTAGGCCAACGCCATTACGGCAACATTCGCACCGAAGCCCTTGAGTGGCTCAGGGAAGTAGAAATTCCCCATGACCGCATCGACAATTTTCCCACCACTTTTTCTGGCGGTATGCAGCAGCGGCTACAGCTAGCCCGCATTCTAGTTACGCGGCCCCGCATTGTGCTAATGGATGAGCCCACTGGCGGTCTGGATGTCTCAGTCCAGGCAAGACTGTTGGACCTGATGCGTTCCCTTGTGCGCACCCTTCGCCTTAGCGTCATTCTCGTCACCCATGATATTGGCGTTGTTAGGCTTCTGGCCCACCGCCTGATGGTGATGCAAAACGGCCAGGTGGTTGAGACTGGCCTCACCGATCAGGTGCTGGATGACCCGCACCATCCTTATACACAACAGCTTGTTAATGCCACATTGATTCCTTGATCACCCCAATGGATACCTTAAAACTCTCATCACCACTTGCCGCCAACACCCATAATACCGAGCTAATCAAAGCTGAGCAGCTGTACAAAAGCTTTGTCCTCCATCACCAGGGCAGTGTTAAACTGCCGGTCCTAGAAGGTGTTTCGCTCACGGTTAAGTCTGGAGAATGCGTTGCCCTCCAGGGGCCATCTGGGTCCGGCAAATCCACCTTTATGCGCTCCCTCTACGCCAACTACCGGATCGATAGTGGCTCGATCTGGATCAAGCACCAGAGTGAATGGTTAAACTTACCTCAGCTTGCATCCCATCGGCTCATTGAGGTACGCCAATATACCCTGGGTTACGTTAGCCAGTTTCTGCGAGTCATCCCTCGCGTCCCGGCCCTAGAGGTGGCAGCAGAACCGTTGATAGAACTCGGGGTGGATGCTGAGGCCGCCCGGGCTAAAGTTCAAGACCTATTCTCTCGGCTCAACCTACCAGAACGGCTTTGGGAATTGTCGCCCACCACCTTCTCCGGTGGAGAAAAGCAGCGAGTCAACATTGCCCGTGCCTTCTCGGTCGACTATCCCATTTTGCTGTTGGATGAACCCACCTCAGCTCTGGATGCAGCCAATCGAGACGTTGTCATGCAGCTGATCGAAGAAGGTAAAACTCGGGGTTGTGCCATGGTGGGTATTTTCCATGATGACGAAGTCAGGGAACGGGTTTGCGATCGGGCACTTACCTTTGGCCATCCTTAACTCTGCAGTGACAATATCGTCCAAAACTCTCTTTGGTCAATAAAAAGATCCGGTTATTTCAAAATCGTTGAACCAGGTTATGAGATCGGCCCCTAAAGATAACGTTCACTTAACCTTAATCAGGTACGTGTTAGAGATGTCTAGACATTTATAGATAGTGATATTCAGCAATATTTCAACAATATAAAAGGCTCTTTTTCATCTGATATCTCCATATCCACCCTATGACTGAAAACATCTATACCAACTATCGTTTGCAGCTCCCCGATCAAGAGGTTCTAGGCACCTTAGTGGTTAAGGACGGTATGATCGCCGACATTCAACCTGGAACCATTGCCCAGGGTCAGGATGGTAATGGTGACTATCTGATGCCAGGGTTAGTAGAACTCCACACCGACAACTTTGAAAGATGCATGTCACCGCGACCTAAGGTGAACTGGCCCCTGGATATCGCCGCAGTACACCACGACCGAGACTTGGCCGGGGCCGGGATCACGACGGTGTGTGACGCCATTGCCATTGGTGATATCACTCCCGGCTCCTTGCGGATGACCCAGTTTGGTCCCATGATCGACACCATTGACCAGGGGCAAAGCGATGGTCGATTTTCAGTTGATCATCGCCTACATCTGCGCTGTGAGCTGGGCTATGACCAGGTATACGATCTGGTGGCTACCTATGCAGACCATCCACTGCTCTCACTGCTCTCACTTATGGATCACACGCCAGGGCAGCGACAGTTTGTCAAGATCGATAAGTACAAAGAGTACTACCAGGGGAAACATGGTGTGAGTGACGCAGAAATGGACGGCTTTATTCGCGATCGCATCGACGCCCAACAACGCCATGCCGTTGACAACCGCCGCAAATTAGTAGACCTGGCTCAACAGAAAGATATTCATCTGGCCAGCCATGACGATGCCACTCCTGAGCATGTGCAAGAAGCTATCGATAATGGGGTGGCCATTGCTGAATTTCCTACCACATTGGAGGCTGCAAAAGAAGCCCATACCCATGGCCTACAGGTGCTCATGGGGGCTCCCAATTTAATCCTGGGGGGCTCTCATTCTGGCAATGTATCGGCCATAGATTTAGTGGAGCTTGGTCTGGCGGACATTATTTCATCGGACTATGTGCCCCAGAGTTTGCTCCAAGCCATGTTCCTGATTGCCACCCAGGCCAATATTCCCCTACACAAAGCCATGGACCTATTTACCCTAAATCCAGCTAAGGCCATCGGACTTGATTGCGATCGCGGCAGTCTGGATGTGGGCAAACGGGCAGACATACTTACCGTTCACCATGATGGTGTGGTACCCCGGCTCACCTCTGTTATGCGTCAGGGATATCGCATTGCCTAGGAGAGAGAGAACTGGGAGAGCCGAGAGAATTTCCTCACCATATTTAATTCTCTCACTCCCTTTTCTGCATTTATTTGAATCATTGGTGGTTGATAGGTGAAAATATGCCTTCCAATAAAATAGCGTTACAAGGTGCAACTGTTCTTACGCCAGCCGGTTGGCTGGAGGATGGCACCGTTCTAATCGAGGATGGAAAATTTGTCGCTGTGGGCCAGACCACCGTACCTGCTGGCTATAAAGCGATCGAGGCTAGGGGCCGACAGCTATTACCGGGTATCGTTGATATCCATGGTGATGCCTTTGAGCGGAAGATTGCCCCCCGTCCGGGAATATCAATGCCCTTGGATATGGCCCTGGTGGAAAACGATCAGGCGCTGTTGGCAGCGGGGGTCACCACATTTTTCTATTCTATTACTGACTCTTTTGAGCCAGGCCTGCGTAGCCGGGCAACAGCAAGATGTTTGATTGAGCGGATCACGGCTGCTAATAATGGTCTACAGACAGACAGCCGCATCCATATTCGCCATGAGCAGGCCAACACAGCTGACTATGACGAGCTATGCCATTGGCTAGAGTCTCGACAGATTTCTCTCTTATCATTAAATAATCACCTGCCTGACAGTCTAGACGAAGATAAAATTCAGCGCTATGCCAATAGCGTCCGCCAGCGCATTAAACAATCAGATGCTGACATTCGCACACTGGTGGAAGCTGCCTTTGCCCACCTGGATGAGGGACTGGCTCAGATAGAGGATCTGGTGCAGCGCTGCCATACATTAGGAACTCCCATTGCCTCCCATGATGATGAAACCGAGGCGGATGTAGCTAGGAGTCGAGAACGGGGAGTTGCGATCGCAGAATTTCCCGCTGCTATTCCCCTGGCCAAAAAGTCTCGTGACTATGGAGCCGCCGTCCTTATGGGAGCCCCTAATTTGGTACGGGGTGGCTCCCATGTCGGCTATATGGGGGTTGCCGAAGCGGCTCAGGCCCAAGTGCTCGATTGCCTCTGCTCTGACTATCACTATCCCTCTCTGTTTCATGCTCCTTTCTTGCTAGCCAAGAAAGGGTTAATGCCCTTTGATCAAGCCTGGAAATGCGTTTCTCAATACCCTGCCGCAGCCGCCAAAATCGGCGACCAAAAAGGAAAAATCGTATCCGGCCACGACGCCGATTTTCTTTTGTTAACCCCCGACTGCCCCTTACCCAGTGCTATCCGTGCTGTCTATATCAAGGGTATTCCCGTTAAACAATCACATTAGTTCCCATTAGAAAGGAAGCCAATGTCAACAACCCTAAACGACATTTTTGATCTCTATCGCCATCGTGGCCAGGCCCAATACGGAGGTGAAGCCGTGAGTCAGCTCGAACACGGCCTTCAGTGCGCCGCCCTGGCCGAAGAAAACGGTGAGTCTCCAGAACTGATTGCAGCTTGTTTGTTACACGATGTGGGCCATCTTATCCATCACCTGGGGGATGATCCAGCTGTACGCGGCATTAATGACCGTCATGAGTATCGGGCAATCTCTGTATTAGAAAAGCTATTCCCAAACTCTGTCACTCTCCCAATTCAGCTGCATGTTGCCGCCAAGCGTTACCTCTGCTCCGTAGATGACGGCTATTGGGCCAGTCTATCAGCTGCATCCAAGCGGAGTTTGGAACTCCAGGGTGGAATATTCTCTAAACAAATGGCCGAGGCCTTTATTCAACAGCTTAATGCCAAAGATGCCGTCAAACTTCGCCGTTGGGATGACTTAGCCAAAGTCAAAAATCTGAAAACACCAGATTTAGAGCATTTTTATCCCATCCTAGAAGCCGCCTGTCAGCTTACTTCGCTATGACAATTATTGCGCAAATTAGCGACTTACATGTTCAAATTCCTGGGAAATTAGCCTACGGGGTTGTTGACACGAATACCTTAGTTACCGAAGCCATCGGACACCTAAGTAAGCTTACGCCTCAGCCAGACATCGTCGTTATCTCAGGTGATCTCGTACAAGACGGCACGATAGCGGAATATGAACTACTACAAAACATGCTATCACCGCTCCAGTGCCCTATTTATCTGATGCCAGGCAACCATGATCAGCGAGAGAACCTACGCCAGGTATTTGCCTCTCACGCATATCTCTCCAATGGCACCCCACATCTCAGCTATGTTGTAGAAGATTACCCTATCCGCATGATTATGCTAGATAGCATACTTCCTGGGAAAGGGTCAGGGTGCATAGATTCTGAGCGCTTGCGTTGGCTCAAGCAAACGCTTTTAGCTGCACCAGAAACGCCCACGCTAATGTTTATGCATCACCCGCCTTTCGCCACGGGTATTCCTTGGATGGATCGTAAACCGCTGCAGGGGCATGAGACGCTAGCTACGTTAATCAGCCAACACCTCCAGGTCCAACGGATTAGCTGTGGTCATTTGCATCGCACCATTTATTGCTCTTGGGCGGGTACGGTAGTCAGCAGTCAACCCAGCGTCGTACACCAAAGCAGTATTGATTTTACCCCTGACTCATTGAGCCAATTTGTAATGGAACCAACCGCCTATCAACTCCACCTATGGACTGGTGAGAACTTAGTATCCCATACGCTGTTTGTTGGTGAGTTTGATGGTCCCTTTCGATTTTCTGATAGCAAGAAAATTGTTGCGACTGAGCGAACTGCAGTATCTAATTCATCTTTGCTTATGAAATCAGGAAGCTCGCCAATAGCACGTTCGGATAATAAAGTTTAAAACTTGAGGCTAATAAAACGTCAGCTTTAAATTCCTTATAGCCTTCAAAAGTTCTTGTGAATTTCCTCGGATATTCCAGATAGTTTCTGCGACGATAATGTTCCCATAAACTTCTCTTTACCTGAAGTCTTTATCTTTCAGGACGAGCAGTAACAAATTTAATTAATGTACGAACACAATCCTGGTTTTGATTAATCTCTTCTTAACCTAAAGGAGTTGGTCATTGGCCATTAACGTATGCATTGCTGCTCAGGGGACATGGCCCAATGGGGCTGCATCTGGCGAAAAAACTAAAAATCTACCGCTCTGCCTGGTACCTCAATCAGGCTCTATTTTTTCATGAAAACGTCTGTGCCGATTCGATTCGCTACGTTTTGTACTTCACTCAATCGCAGTCATCCTGGAGATTTAATAGCTGTTCTATTTACTCCGGAGAACTACCAGGCTCAATCAGTTTCTACCATCATTCAGCAGGTTAATCAGAACGTATTGTTGATTAACGAGTCTGACTATGATGCCAGCGGTGAAGCTATTGATCTGTTCAAGTTGAACTATTTAGAAGCTGGCGATACGCCTGCGGAGTATCCCTACGGTTACCTTGCTCCATCGAATATGGGTACTCAAACCTAATCCTCATACGGGGAGACGTTTATCAGTCCAATATCTCTCCGTGGGCTATGGGGCTGGACGTGGCCAAAGTTTATTTATTTGTGGAGAGAACATGGCAGATTTCTTAGAGAGAATTGGTAGCTTTACCACCGCACTGGGTGCTGAGATTGTTGCGTTTGATGCAGTCAGTCAGACTCTGTTTGTGGTCAGCGGTGGCACTGAGTTGCAGTTGTTTAGCCTGACTGACCCCAGCAGTCCCGATCCGCTCGGCGTGCTGAATGTAGCTGATTTTATTCCAGGCATTGATGGGGTAAATAGTGTGGCGGTAGCCAATGGTGTGGTTGCGATCGCAATCGGAGCCGACCCCCAAACCGATCCTGGTTTTGTCGCAGTTGCTGACATCGCAGCTGTAACTGGCGATAACTCCAACGCCTTCCAGATATTGCAGGTAGGCGCACTTCCCGACAACGTAGTCTTTAGTCCTGACGGCACTAAGATTCTGACCGCCAATGAAGGTGAGCCTGATGATGGCGTTGACCCCAACGGTTCTGTCAGCATTATTGATATTTCCGGTGGTGTCGCCGGTCTTTCCCAGGACAGCGTGACCACTGTTGGCTTTGAAGCTTTTGACGGTCGTAAAGCTGACCTACGGGCGGACGGTGTGCGCATCTTCCCCGATGCTGGTGCAGCTCAAGACCTTGAGCCCGAGTATGTAGCGGTTTCTCCTGATGGCACCCAGGCCTTTGTCACTTTGCAAGAGAACAACGCCCTGGCAGTTATCAATCTTGAAACCAACGAAGTAGAGGGCATTGTTCCTCTGGGTGCAAAAGACTTTAGTCAGGGTCTGCCCAACCTGACTACTTTCGATATCACCGACCGTGGCGATATCACCAACGGTGGTGATGCTTTGACTACGGCCACTGGTGAGACTATTGAGCTGGGCGGTTTCTCCGGTCTTTGGTACGACGGTGTAGCGGAGAACGGCAACCTTAAGTTCTTGGCGGTACCTGACCGGGGTCCCAACGGCGATCCTCTAGACCTGGATGGCGATGGCAGCACCGAGTCCCGCGCCTTCTTGCTACCTGACTACCAGTCCCGTGTGGTTTCTCTTGAGCTAAACGAAGAGACTGGCGAAGTGACTATCACCAATGAATTGTTCCTCACCCAGGCCGATGGTACGCCAATTACCGGTCTACCCAACATTCCCAATGTGGACCGCACTGCTGTAGATGCGGAACAGAATCCCGTTGATTTGGACGACCTGACTCAGCTAGATGCGGCTGAATTCGGCTCTGACTTTGACCCCTTCGGTGCTGACCTGGAGGGCATCGTTCGCGCTGGAGATGGCAGCTTCTGGATGGTGGATGAGTATCGTCCCGCCATCTATCATTTCAACGAAGACGGCACTCTGATTGACCGCTTTATTCCTGAGGGGACCGTTGCCCAGGCGAATGAGGCGAATCCCGGTACTACGTTTACAGAAGGCACCTTTGGTACTGAGACATTACCCGAAGAATACCTCAACCGCCGCCGCAACCGTGGCTTTGAGGGCATGGCCCTGGATACTGACGAAGGCATTCTCTACGCCTTTATCCAGACGCCCATGAGCAACCCCACTCGTACTGATGGTGATGATTCCAGCGTTATCCGCATGATTGGAATTAATCCTGAAACTGGTGAACCTGTTGCGGAGTACGTTTACTTGATTCAAGATCCTGAAGTGGGCAACAACGTCGATAAAATCGGCGATGCTGTTTACGCAGGCGACGGCAAGTTCTTTGTAATGGAGCGGGACTCTGCCCTAGACCCCACCGCCCAGAAGTTTGTCTTTGAGGTGGACATCAAGGGAGCCACTAATGTTCTAGGTCAAGACTTTGGTGGTGAGACCCTAGAGCAGCAAACTCCCGATGATCTGGCTGCTGCAGGTATCCAGGTGGTCAATAAGGTTAAGGTGACTAACCTGCCCTCCATTGGTTACTTGCCTTCTGACAAGCCTGAGGGTTTGGCACTGCTGCCCGATGGTCGTCTAGCCGTCCTTAATGACAACGACTTTGGTCTAGAGGAAGGTGCAGAAGCCGTACAGCTGGGTCTGATTGACTTTGCGGGTGAGGCGGCTCCCGGTGCTAGCAACGGATTGGATGCTAGCGATCGCGACGGTGCTGACGGCGAAGGAGCTATCAACATCGATAACGAACCCGTCTTTGGTTTGTTTATGCCCGACTCCATTGCTTCCTTCGAATCCAATGGCCAAACGTTCTACATCACGGCTAACGAAGGCGACGACCGGGGTGATGCTGATGAAGACGAGCGGGGTGATGCCGTTCGTCTGAAAGACCTGGCGGATGTTATCTCCTTTGGTCGCAGTGGTTTGACTCTGGATGAGAGCATCGACTCTGCCCTAGCCGAAGATGAGAATCTGGGCCGACTCGCTATCTCCACTATCGATGGTGACATTGACGGCGACGGCGACCTGGATCAGCTATTCTCCTACGGTGGTCGTTCGTTCTCTATCTGGGATGAGAATGGTAACCAGGTGTACGACAGCGGCAGCCTGATTGCTGAGATTACCGCAGCGGAGACTCCCGATTTGTTCAACGCCAACAACGGTAGCCCCGAGGACTTCGACACTCGCTCTGATAACAAGGGTGCAGAGCCTGAGGCCGTCACTACCGGTGAAATCGGTGGTGTGCCCTTTGCCTTTGTAGGTCTAGAGCGTGCTGGCGGTGGCGTGATGGTGTTTAACCTGAGCGACCCTACTAATCCTGAGTTTGTCCAGTACGCCCGCAGCGATGAGGATATCGCTCCTGAAGGGTTTGCCTTTATCTCTGCAGAAGATAGCCCCAGCGGTCAGCCTTTGCTAGCGGTAGCTAACGAGGTTTCCAACACCCTGGCCGTGTATGAAACCAATGTACCTGCAGCTACTATTTCTGAAATTCAGGGTGAGGGCCATGTTTCTCCTCTAGACGGTGAGCTGGTGCAGACCGAAGGCATTGTGACTGCGGTAGACTTCCGTGGTTTCTATGTCCAGGGCGCTGACGATGGCAATGACAACACATCTGACGGGTTGTTTATCTCCACCAGCGATAGCCCTACAGTAGAAGTTGGCGATGAAGTTCGTCTTTTTGGTGTGGTCAGTGAGTTTATCCCTGGCAGTGCCAGCACTGGAAACCTATCCATCACCCAAATGAGAGACCCCGATGTGGTGACTCTCTCCTCTGGCAATGACCTGCCCGAGGCAGTTGTTATTGGTGCCAGCGGTCGCCTGGCCCCCAGTGAGACTGTGATCAGCGCCGATGAGCTACCGGTGAACCTGCAGGAGGAATCGAGCAACTTTGACCCCAACGAAGACGCCATCGACTTCTATGAAACCCTGGAAGGCATGCGTGTCACTGTAGAGGATGCTGTTGCCGTATCTCCCACCCGCGTCTTTAGCCCATTCTCCGCTGAGGCGGTCACCCTGCCTAACCAAGGCGCAGGCGTAACTCCTGCCGATGGCCTCACAGCTCGCGGTAGCATCAATCTGAACTCTGGCCCTGATAACACTGGTGACCAGAACCCTGAACGGGTACAGATTCAGCTTAACCCCAACACCATGCCCAAGGGCTTTGATATTCCTGCAATTACAGTGGGCGATCAGCTGGGCGATGTCACTGGCGTTGTGGGCTATAGCTTCGGTAACTATGAGGTAAATGTTACTGAAGAGTTTGAAATCACTCCCAGCAGTCTGGAGCAGGAAGTGACCACCCTTGTTAGCGGTGACGACGAACTCACCGTGGCTAGCTACAACGTATTGAATCTAGCTGCCGATGGTACCGATGAAGCTCAGTTTGGTTTACTGGCTGAGCAGATTGTTACTAACCTGAACGCTCCTGATATCGTTGCTCTGCAAGAGATTCAGGACAACAATGGGGTGACCGATGACGGTACGGTGGATGCGACAGAAACGTTGCAGACTTTGGTGGCTGCGATCGCAGCCGCTGGCGGACCCACCTATGAGTTCTTCGACATCGCTCCTGAGGACAACACCCAGGGGGGCGTACCCGGTGGCAACATCCGTAACGCTTACTTGTACAACCCAGAGCGCGTTGAGCTAGAGTCCTTTGCTGCCATTGACCAAGATCCTGCTTTTGAAGGCACTCGTCTGCCCTTAGTGGCCAACTTTACCTTCAATGGCAACCTGGTGACTGTAGTCAACAACCACCTCACCTCTCGCTTTGGCTCCTCCCCAGTATTTGGCGGACCTCAGCCCTTTGTCCAGGCCGGTGAAGAAGAGCGTGAAGCCCAGACTCAGGCGCTGAACGACTATGTGGATAGCATTATCGATACCAACCCTGATGCCAAGGTGATTGTTTTGGGTGACCTCAACACCTTTGAGTTCACCAACGACCTGGCAGAAATTCTGCCAGGTACTGGCGACGAACAAGTACTTACCAATCTAGTGGACCAGGCCATTGCCGATGATGATGCTTACACCTTTATCTTCGACGGCAACAGCCAGGTGCTAGACCACTTGTTTGTTAGTGACTCTCTCCTGGAAGGGGCGGAGTTTGACATTGTCCATGTCAACAACGACTTCCCCCGTGATGACAACGCTGCTCTATTTGACAGCATTGTGGCTAGTGACCACGAACCCATTGTGGCTAAGTTCACTCTAGAAGAAGCCGCAACGCCTGAACCCGCCACGTTCACACTGCAGTTGCTCCACGCTGGGGACCAGGAAGCCGGTATTCCCGCCCTGGACGATGCGCCCAACTTCTCTGCGGTTCTCAACGCCCTGCGGGATGACTTTGACAACACCGTCACCCTGTCTTCCGGTGACGCGATTCTGCCCGGTCTCTTCTTTAGCGCTAGTGAAGATGTCTTCGGTGGCCAGGGTCGGGCCGATATCCTGATTCAGAACGAATTAGGCATTGAAGCCATTGCCCTGGGCAACCATGAGTTTGATCTGGGTACTGGCTTACTCGTTGACCTGATCGGTGGTGCAGAAGACGATCCAGCCACAACTGATATAGACGAGTCCTTTGTCGGTGCTCAGTTCCCCTACCTCAGCTCCAACCTGGACTTCAGTACCGATGAAAATCTGGCTGACCTGGTGGTAGCTGACGATAGAGCCCCTGAATCCAACAGTCTGGCAGCAACCACTGTATTGACCGTTGGCGGCGAGAAAATTGGCGTTGTCGGTGCCACTACACCCACACTACCCATCATTTCCAGCCCCGATGGCGTCACTGTTCTGCCCGAAGACTTTGACGGTACCCCCACCGATGCCCAGTTGGACGCTCTGGCCGCTGAAATTCAGAAAGATGTGGATGAGATGCTAGCCCTGAATCCTGGGTTGAACAAGGTGATTGTTCTGTCCCACATGCAGCAACTCAGCATCGAACAGGCCTTAGCCACCCAGTTAACCAATGTGGATGTGATTGTTGCCGGTGGTTCCAACACTCGCTTGACCGATGAGAACGATCGTCTGAGAGATGGTGACGAGAGCCAAGGCACCTATCCCATCTTCACCACTGGGGCCGATGGTAATCCGGTGGCCATCGTCAACACCGACGGCAACTACAAGTATGTCGGTCTTCTGGTAGTTGACTTTGACGAAAACGGCATCCTCATCCCTGAAAGCTACGACGCTGACGTTAGCGGTGCCTATGCCACCGATGACGAGGGTGTTGCTGCTCTGGGTGCAGAGAACCTGGTGGACCCTGAAGTTCAGGCCATCGTGGACGCTCTGGAAGAAGTCATCGTCGCCAAGGAAAGCAATGTCTTTGGCATCAGTGATGTGTACCTCAACGGTGTACGCGGCAGCGTGCGGACCGAAGAGACCAACCTGGGTAACTTGACCGCCGATGCTAACCTGGCCATTGCCCAGGAAGCTGACGACAGTGTTGTTATCTCCCTCAAGAACGGCGGCGGCATCCGCGATGACATTGGTCGGGTGGTTGTTCCCGCTGGTGGTACAGGCGAAGCCGAACTGCTACCCAACGAAGAGATTCCTGGTGTTAAGCCCGAGGGCGGCATCTCCGAAACGGACATTGCCAACACCCTGCGCTTCAACAATGGTCTAACCCTGTTGACCATCACTGCAGAGGAACTGTTGGCTGTGATTGAGCATGGTGTAGCCGAGACTGCCGAGGGTGCCACTCCCGGTCGTTTCCCCCAGGTAAGCGGTCTAGAGTTTAGCTTTGACCCCAGCGTGGCTCCCAACGACCGGGTTCAGTCCCTAGTGGTTCTAGACGCAGACGGCAACGACGCTGATGTGATTGTGGAGAACGGCGACCTGGTGGGCGACGCCAGCCGCACCTTCCGCATGGTTACCCTCAGCTTCTTGGCTGGCGGTGGCGATGGCTATCCCTTCCCCGACCGCGATGTGGTACAGCTGGCCCAAGAGGACGATGCAGCTCGTAC
>JBCCJR010000064.1:0-17134 GCA_039045805.1 Cyanobacteria bacterium P01_C01_bin.118 | reverse complement strand
GGTGATTGGGGAACTGGTGCCCCCTGCCCCAAAACTAAACTCACAGACACAAACTGGTATGGCCGATCTGGTGCCTGACGCGGATGGGCGCATCAGACGAGGACTATTAGCTGTTAAATGTGACAAGGACGAAAAGATTTGCAGTGAAAACGACCATCAAAACATCAAGTTTGGACTGGCCACACAGTTGGCCTTTATCTATTTAGAACAGGAAGGAATTTATCCCAAAACGTTAGACACAGACCGTTTACAACTAGGTCAAGCTACATTCAGGCGATTTGCCACCAGCGATGGCGGCTATGGGAATGTAGACGCCCATGGCACACAGATTCTGATTAACTATCCAGCAGGCAAGTCATTTTTTGAAACAGTCTCCCTCTCAGAGGTCCTGGCTGGTCAGGTACAAGCCAGCCAAATTCAGGATCGGATTGTCCTAATTGGTGCGGTAGCCATCAGCTTAAATGACCTATTCTATACACCGATGAGTTTGGAGGAGCGCTTACCGGGGGTTTTTATCCATGCCCATATTGCCAGTCAGCTGGTGGGGAGTGCCCTGGATAACCGTACAGTTCTGCATGGAGTTTCTCCACTGTTTAAGTATGGCTGGATTCTGCTCTCAACAAATTTGGCCGTAGTCTTAATCCATGGATGTATCCATCCGGGAAGAGTTTATCAACAACAAAATTTATTTCTTTTAGCATTTGTCATACCCTGTCTCTGGTTTGGGATAATCGGTATTGTCTATAGCTTCTTTTATATAGGTTTATGGTTGCCCGTAGCAGCCCCGTTGATGTCCATCTCCCTGTCCACAGTGCTGCTGCTATTGCGTCAAAACCAACGACTGCAAGGGTTAGCATCTATAGACGGGTTGACACGTATTGCCAATCGCCGCTCCTTTGATCACTGTCTACAACAGTGCATACGGCATCATACACAGCTTACACTGGTTCTCTGTGATGTTGATTATTTCAAGCGTTACAACGACACTTATGGTCATCAAGAAGGTGATAAATGTCTAAAATTAATCGCTAAAACCCTACAGCAAGAAGTGCGCCGTAATGATTTTGTTGCTCGTTACGGTGGAGAAGAGTTTGTTATTATATTGCCAAATACAGAAATCTCCACAGCCTGTGCAATTTTAAAGCGGATTCAACAACAGATCGCCAACTTAGAAATGGCTCATAAAGCATCCGAAGTGAGTGACCATGTGACCCTGAGCTTTGGTGCGGTAGCGGCGGATAATCTAAAAGAGATTTCAGCTAAAGCTATTATTGAATGGGCCGATCATGCCTTATATCAAGCCAAAAATCTGGGACGAGCTCAGATTGCTACCACTGTCTTTCCTCACAGTGCCTGACCAGAAAAGACCAGTGAATAACAAAATTAACCCTGGCCGCCAGGATCATAGAGACGTTGTCTATGGTGCGCTGCCCTGCAACGATCTTTAACATAGTTATTTCGTCTCAAAGTTTCCACAGAAATTGCCCGAAATTAGCTATGCTCAATAAGTATCTCTAGCTATCAGGTTCAATCGTTGTTGAACATAGACAGGCTATGCCCCTGGAGCATTCTGACCACTGCATTTACCATTAGACCGTTTAACGCGCATCCAGTCTCTTAGTTCAAGTTTTCAAACCAGTGTCTTCTCGCCCCCCTGCTGATTCCCTCCATGAAGATTCTTCCTCCCCATCAAGGGAAGGGTATGGCCCCTTAATAATTACGATACTGATGTTTTTGGGCGTCATTGGTGTTTTATTCCACTGGTCATCTCCAAAGTGGCCCTATGGGTTGCCCCAGCCATGGTTCAACCCATCCAGACTGTTACGACTCGGCTCGGCAAACTGGGTGTCAGCACCGCTCCCCCTAGCAATGACGGGAGGCGATCCCCACATTCGTGCGTTGATGCGTACCATCTCTGCTAGTGAATCAAATATGGATCGGCCTTATCATTTGCTTTATGGGGGACAAACCATCGGTGAGCTGGGCAAACATCCAGATACTTGTGTTCCCATTGAAACAGGGCCCAATGTAGGAAATTGCACAACGGCGGCTGGCCGCTATCAGTTTTTAACTACCACCTGGGAAATAAAGGCTGAACGATATCATCCGTATCCCCCAAGTTGGTTTGAGTTTTGGCAAGCCTATGACTTTTCCCCAGAGTCCCAGGATATTGTTGTGTACCGTTGGCTATCGGACCCGGAGGCTTGGGGGGTGGATATTGGTAAGCTGCTAAAAAATGGAGAAGTCACCCAAGTATTAGAGCTACTGTCTGGGACATGGACTAGCCTGGGCTATGGTATCGAAACAAATTCGATGTCCAGCCAACTGCCCAGTATCTACGGTGACATGTTAGCTGAAGAACTGTCGAACTAAATAATCTAAACGGTGGAAAGGTGATGGTTTAATGCGGTTGAGATCGCTCCCTTCACCTGTTCGCCCTTAGCCTGCACCTGCCCAGTTTCCAGCAAAAATTGTGCCTGATCAAATCCTGACAGCAGATCCGGCACAACCCCGGCTCGCCATAGATAAAAGCCACCATTCCAAATAACAGAACGCGTCAGCTCGGTGGACTCTCCCTGTACCGTTCGCTCTAATGTAGATGCAAAACCTTCATCTAAGCCAGGGTCTGGACCATTAAATCCATAGTCCCTCGGATGGAGCAACAACCGGTCAAATACAGGGACACCGTCCCTGACACTTCCCATACCGACAATGGCTGTACGACTGCAGGCCAGATCACAGCTACCTTCCAACCCCTTTACAGTCGTAAATTCATAGGTATGGCGCAGGTGATAAGTTTCTCGCGTACGCTCCTCCGTAGGCGGATGCACAAAGCTGCTAACCACATGACAGGGGCCGTCACAGGGGGCCCACATAAGCTCCACCGTCGCCAGAGTGGGACGTTTCCCAATTTGCTCACGGAAGGGAACTAGCCCCTGGGCCTCAGGAAAATGCTGAGGAATAAAAATAAACCCCACCTGGGTTTGAGCAAACACCTGCTGGGCTTGACTCAGAGTTAGCCGCCGCCAATCCAAACCAAGCAGCTGCCACACATCGATCAGGGGCAGCCCCATTTTGGTCGGCATGCGTTCCCCCCCATGCAAGAGCGCCGGCACCCCTGCAGCTGCCAGAATTAGGGCCGTTATGGGTGTGACTGGAGCATTGCGTTGACGACCGTCATAGGGAGTATTGAGCACCATGGTCTGATAATCAGCGATGGAAGCCTGTAAACGACCACCGATTTGGTCATAACTGTCCAACATGCCAGCCAACTCTGGAATAGTGGGCCGTTTGATCCGCTGAGCAATCATAAAAGCCCCGATTTGGGCAGGGGTGGCGGTTTGCTCCAACATCATCCGAGTGGCCAAAGCAGATTCTTCTCGGCTTAGATGCTTAGAGGTGTGGGTACCGCTACCGACTTTTTTCAAGAGTTCTCGAAAAACGTTGCTCATGATGAGACTCAGGGATGGGATGCAGGAGAAACTTACCCGAGACTGAGGGAGGCTCGTTAGTTTAAGGTCATCAGGCTGGGTAAATCATTAAATTTACTAAAGCTATCCTCCGCTAAACGTTCTACCAAATCGCAAAACTGTCGTACTGGTGGTAACCGCAGTCGATCTTGGGTGGTCACCATGACAACCTGACGAGTCAGTACTGGGTCTGCAGTGCTACGGACAGCCAGGCCTGGATCCCGACGACTCTCAGCCAGGGCCGATTGGGGCAACAGGGCAATCATTTTGCCCTGGCGGACCACGCCTCGAAAGGCATCGAGGGTGTTGAGTTCTAGCACCATGTTTAACTCTGTCTCGGGTATCTGAGACTGCACCAACCGCTGCATGCCATAGCCATCCTTAAACACCACATGGGGATAACGGGCAATTTCTGGCCAGGGTGCAGGGCTGTAGACGGCCAGAGGGTGCTCTGCCGCCATCAGCACCTCTACTCGATCTTCATATAGGGGGGTAACGGCCATCTCCTGAGAACTGGTGAGCATAGGATTATGCATAACAATGGCAATATCCACTAGACCATCTCGCAACACCTTGAGCGAGCGATCACTCCCCAAAGCTGTCACCCTGAGCTGCACCTGAGGGTAGCGCTGACAAAACTGGGTAATAATTGGCGGCAAAAAATGGGAACATACCGACTGAATCCCAGCGACACAAAGTTCTGGCTGGCGACCTTCTAGCAAATCGGCAATTTCACCAGCGGCCTGTTTCCACTCCTGACAAATACGGCGAGCTCTGGGTAAAAGCCGTTCGCCACCGATGGTCAATTTAGCTTGGGCCGTGCGATGAAACAGCGGCATCCCCAAGTCATCCTCAAGCCCACGAATTTGACGACTGACCGTCGATTGGGTCACGCCACACCGACGGGCAGCTGCCTGAAAACTGCCTGTTTCAGCGATCGCTAAAAATGCTTGTAGCTGCTCTATGCGCATAGGTTCACTTAGTATGGACCGTGGCCGTCTTAAGGGGACAGTGATTGAAACCTGCTAATCATTTAGAACTAAAGTTTTCCCTTAGAAAAACCTCCAGTCTAAACGCCGCTACCTAACACTCTAGGCAGCCTGATGAACACATTTGGTGCCCATAGCTACCGGTTGCAAGGTAACAAACAAAACTATTGTTAAATAATGCTGCAGGTGTCAGTTACAGAGCAGATGACAGGAGGTTGACAGAGTCCCCTCAATTTTTGGGTAGTCAACTCTGGGTGGTCAACTCCAATATTTATAAAAAGGCTGTTCAAAAAAGATTGAAAATAACGAATTAATCTCTATATAAAAAATGTCTTATTCTCAACAAAGTTAGCTGTTAGGCATAGTGATTTATATTACATCTTTTATTTTCTATCAATATGCCAACCTTTAAAACTTGTGGCTCAAGCTGTCGCATATCAGGTCACAAATTTAGCCCAGCAAACTTCGTTTACCAGAAATCAATTACATCCGTCGTATGCTCAGGACAGCCCTCGATATAGGTAGTTACACGAGTCAAACTGTGGTCTGGGTCTAGACGCTTTAGGGCCGCAACGGCATGAATTGGCACGGCATCGGCGGGATGACGAAGCAACGGCAGCAAGGCATCAAAGGCTTGGGGCTGACCTAAATTTGCCAGGGCCATAATGATGGCCTGGGCAACCATAGCATCGGGTTGATTTTGCAACCGCTGAATTAGAACCTCGGTGGCACGTTGAGCCATAGGGCCATGGCATAATTCTCCCAACACCCGGATGATGGCTACTTGAATCTGTGCATTTTCTTGAGCCGACAGGCCGTGACCATTGACAGCCTCGCCTAAACCACTGGCAAACTTTACCAGCGCTTCACTAAGGATGTCCAGGGCAGTCGCGTCAGCTGCCCCGTCACCACGAACGTATTGACTAGGGCTCTCCAGCAAAGCATCACAGTACCATTCCAATGCCCGCACAGTATCAAAGCGTAGTGCCATGGGAGTATGCTCTGACAGCAGTATCTGTTGTAACACCTCCAGGGTATCGTCAGAGCCCAGCCGCCCCAATGCTAATGCCGCTTGACAGCTGACTGTCACATCAATGTCCCACAGGAGAGGTTGCAGTTGCTGACTAAGCTGATATTCAGCTTGTAAATCCCCCCGTCGCCCCAGGGCCATAACGGCAGCTTTACGGACATTGGCCGCTGGATCCTTTAGCGCCGCTAATAAAACGGAGGTAACGGCTGTATTGTGAAAACTTCCCAGGGCGTCCACGGCATAGTAACGAACCATGGCATTTTCGTCGCTGGCTACACTGACCATGGCCGGAATAACCCCACTAGACCGGACCTGATTTAGAGCTTTAGCCGCCAGCAGACGGCGCTCAGGAATCTGCAGCAATTGACTCAGCACATCAATGGCCAGCGTCCCCATAGCAGCTAGGGTTTCGATGGCAAAAGCGCTAAGTTCTGCCGTTTGTTCAGCGGTGCGATTGATATAGTGCGGATTATCACCAATTTGAGCAGCAATGGCGGCAATCACCTCGGGGTCAGGGAAATTGCCCAAAGCTCGAATGGTAAACCAGTGGGTCTCGGCGTCGGCTTCAGGATCGTTAAGTATATGCAGCAAGGGTGCGATCGCATCCTTCCCCTCCCTGACAATCAGCTTTGAGCTATTCCATTTTTGCCCAAAATCCCCAGTCTGAAAATGTTGCCAATGATCCACCGGATTTTGCAAGTCTAAGGGTTCCACTTTACTCAGCCCCCTCAATGGTGTCATACACGTGCTCCATGGACGTTTCACTTATTATTCCGCGAAAGCCATCAGCTATAGAGATAATCCATGCAGAAAAGAATGCACATGATGCAATTACTGCATCACCAATATTAACCACTATCACTATCGTCACTTTAGAAGAACAAGTTGAAATGAACGCCCATGGCGTCTTCAGGTGGTCTTGTCAAACTTCTATAAATCCCTCAAACACTGAGAACCGCCAGCGTTATCGGCATACAATTACACCCTTAGACTTGCCAAAACCATCCCCTTAATCCATCTCACCAATCAGCCTAAAGACAAACGGCTCAATAGACACAAAAACCGAATTACGCATAGAGATTATGCATTGTCTACATTTTTATCGACGAAAGGTAATGGTGTATACAAAAAAATAGGATCTTTCTCAATATTCTTGTTTTAACTCGATAGCAAGCGAGCTAAATGAACTCCTGAAGCGGTTCCTTATAAGTGTGTCTAGCGGGGCATAGCCATGGATTCTTATAGAATCTCAGGGTTTTGCTCCCGTTTTTTTTGGCTGGGCCCAATCTATGGAACGCAGAGGGTAGCACCGGTGGCACAGATGCCCGAGGTGCATTTGTTAACCAGTTTGGGAGTGCTGCCGTGGTAACTGCATCCACTACTAAGAAAAAGGTAAAACTTAATAAATTTGAAAAATATAAGGCTGAGAAAGATGGCCTCGCTGTTAAAGATGAGTTAGAAAAGTTTGCCCAAATGGGCTGGGAAGCTGTAGATGAGACAGATTTGACCCAGCGTCTTAAGTGGCTTGGCATTTTCTTCCGACCGGTTACTCCTGGCAAATTTATGCTGCGCCTACGTATGCCCCATGGCTTGATTACCTCAGAGCAGATGCGCGTACTGGCAGAGGTGGTTCAGCGTTATGGCGACGATGGCAGCGCCGACATTACCACTCGACAAAATTTGCAGTTACGGGGTGTTCATTTAGAAGATATTCCTGACATTTTTTCCAGGATGCATGCGGTTGGTCTGACGTCGATGCAGTCAGGCATGGACAATGTGCGTAATATCACTGGGTCTCCAGTGGCCGGTCTAGACGCTAACGAGCTAATCGATACTCGCGAGTTGGTCCAAGCGGTTCAGGACATGATTACCAATAAAGGCGAGGGTAATTATGACTTTACAAACCTGCCTCGAAAATTCAACATTGCCCTCGAAGGCAGTACCGACAATTCGGTACACGCAGAAATCAATGATATTGCCTTTGTTCCTGCCTACAAGAACGGAGCCCTTGGGTTTAACGTTTTGGTAGGTGGTTTCTTTTCATCTAGCCGCTGTGCTGCCGCTATCCCCTTAGATGTCTGGGTTCCTCCCGAGAAAGAGGATGTCGTCGAACTGTGCCGCGCTATTTTAACGGTATATCGCGACAATGGTTCTCGGGGCAATCGCCAAAAAACCCGACTAATGTGGCTAATTGATGAATGGGGTCTGGCAAAATTCCGTACCGAGGTTGAAAATAGCGTCGGTAAAATACTGGCCACTGCGGCTGAAGAAGATGCCTTAGACTCTGAGAAGCGTGATCATGTAGGCGTGTTTCAACAAAAGCAAGAAGGTCTGAACTATATCGGTTTGCATATTCCCGTAGGACGGCTACAAGCTGATCAAATGTATGATTTAGCCCGCGTAGCAGAGGTCTATGGTAGTGGTGATATAAGGCTCACAGTGGAACAGAATGTGATTATTGCCAACGTACCCGACAACAAGTTGGCAATATTCTTAGCAGAGTCCATTGTACAGACATTTCCAATCCAACCATCGACTTTAGTGCGCTCGCTAGTCTCTTGCACAGGGGCTCAGTTTTGCAAATTTGCCCTGGTGGAAACTAAGATGCCAGCCTTGGCTCTAGCGCGAAGATTGGATTCTGAACTAGATATTCCTGAACCTGTGCGTATGCATTGGACCGGCTGCCCTAACTCCTGTGGTCAGCCCCAAGTAGCGCAGATTGGGATGATGGGGACCAAAACTCGTAAAGATGGGAAAATGGTGCCCGCTGTTGATATCTACATGGGTGGAACGGTAGGAAAAGACGCTCATTTAGGTGAACGCGTTATGCAGAAGGTGCCCTGCGATGACCTGCCCGTTGTGGTGCGTAAGCTGCTGACAGAGAACTTTGGTGCAACGCTCAAACCCGGTGTGGTGATCGATGAACCGGTGGAAGCACCGAAAGAGCCTCCAGCAGAAGCATCCAAAGCTAAAAAGCCAGCGGTCGTAATCTTCGCTAAGTCCGGCAAAGAAATTAACTGTGATGATAGTCAGCCAATTCTTGCGATCGCAGAAGAAGCCGGGTTGGAGCTGGAAAGCAGCTGCCAGTCCGGCTCCTGTGGGGCTTGTAAACTCCCCTTGATAGAAGGGAGGGTCCGTTACGAAGGTGATCCGGCGGCTTTGGATGCTGGTGAAACAGGCTCCGTACTGACCTGTATCGCCCACCCAGAAGGACGTTTGGTCATCGACGCCTGATCCCCCGGTTGAAGAAAAACAGATTTAGAAAAGTCCTTGGCAGGGAGCTCTGCCAAGGACTTTTTTCAAGGAACAACATGTCTTGATGAACTGTCAAAATGCAAATATTGCATCACTACTATGCATCAAAAAAGCTGTTCTTGTCAGGCCGTTAGAAATGTTACAGAACTGCTCCAAATACAGTGGGCATTATTTGATAAATCTAAGTAAGTTTTAATTCATGGATAACCTCAAGACTTTAATTCTGCCTACCTTTCTAGGGCTAGCTGCGGGCGTTGCCCATGGCGTTATTTCTCATCAAGCTGGGTTACCCATGTCCCTGACTGAGCAGTTTATAAGATCGTTTACTACCGTCGAAACCGTTGGCTATTATTCTGAAGATTAAATCTGAAGACTAAATTTCGTAAACAGTAGTCTTAGTTACAGAATAATTGTGGGATGCTTGGACTGACGTTACAAGTACAGGGTTATTTTCTATGAATCCCGAAACCCGCACTATGTCTACTCAGGTTTCTAGCCTGGATAGAACCTTAGCTGCTTCTTTAGCCGCGTTTTCGATGTTTGTAGTAGGCTACACCGCAGTTCGAGTTTATCTAGCTCAGCCTTCTACTAACGCACCTGTAGCTACCGTTACGCCCCACCAGGCAAGCATGTGGTCCGATGGGCTAGGGCGCTAATTTATCGCCATTGTGCAGCCTGATTTAGGGCCATAGGCGACCCAATCATTGCAGTGGTCTGTGCAGGCTTAACACCGTTTGCGCAGTACTAAAAGTCAGAACTGACGTCCCTATTTTAGGAACGTCGGTTTTTTTATGGTCAACGCTGTAGCCAGGAATATTTACTCCCCAACCCCGACAACATGAATAAGACTGCTTAATCAGTTAATGGCACCCAGCTTTTGCTTCAATTCATGCAAAAAACAAACTGGAACATGCAAAAAAGGAATCATTTTATGTCAACGGTAACGTAGGGCACAATTTTCATTGTTGCGCATCGATACTCTAACGCTATGGTAATTTTGCCTGATTATCTGACCTAGCTAATATCACCAAAACAGTTATCGTGAGTCTCTTTACGAATGTTTGTTTTTAGTTGTCAGGTAGTTAGTGCTTAGTTCCACTTGATCTGTTGCGTCACATTGTCTGTCGTCATGTCCAGCTCTATGGAATCGATGGCTTTGTTGTCTCAAGCAACAGCTTGAAATCCTTCTAAACGAGGGATTTTGCAAAGAACGTGAAATGTTTGTCTGTCCAGGAGAATAGCACTGATGCTCGGAGAGATGTGGTCCTTTAACGGACGCTATAAGATCCTCCATATGACCTGGTTCGCCTTCTTCCTGTCGTTTGTTGTTTTGTTTAACCTGGCACCGCTAGCGACGGCAATTAAGGCGGATTTTGGTCTAGAGGTGGGTCAAATTCGTACCATTGCCATCTGTAATGTGGCCCTTACCGTTCCAGCCCGTGTGATCATCGGCATGTTGTTGGATAAGTATGGCCCTCGTCTAACGTATTCGCTGTTGCTTATCTATGCAGCGATCCCTTGTATTATTTTCGCCTCTGCCCAAAGCTTCAACCAGCTAGTGATTGGTCGTTTGCTAATGGGTATTGTGGGTGCTGGTTTTGTAATCGGTATTCGCATGACGGCGGAGTGGTTCCCACCAAAGGAAATTGGTCTGGCCGAAGGTATCTACGGCGGCTGGGGTAACTTTGGTTCCGCATTCTCCGCATTTACTCTAGTGGGTTTGGCTACCGCTGTTAACTTCTTCCCCGGTTCCTTCCAGGTACCTGATGGCGGTCCGCTACTTAACTGGCGGATCGTGATTGCTGCGACTGGTATTATTGCGGCTCTATATGGGTGCCTGTATTACTTCAGCGTAGAAGATACTCCTCCTGGGAAGGTTTATCAGCGTCCCCCCAGTACTCGAGGCATGGAAGTCACTACTGTAAGAGACTTCTGGGGCTTGATGCTAATGAACTTGCCTCTGACCGGTATCCTTGTCGTTCTAGCTTGGCGTCTTAAGAAGGTTGGTTTCCTTAACGAAGGTACGTTTGGTCTTTCGATCGCAGCACTAGTTGCTCTGTATCTCTTCCAGGCTTATAACTGCTGGGCGGTTAACAAAGATCTGTTGTCCGGTGCTAAGCGTTATCCTGCCGAAGATCGCTACAAGTTCAAGCAGGTTGCAATTCTTGAGCTAACTTACATTGTGAACTTCGGTTCTGAGCTTGCTGTAGTATCCATGCTACCCGCATTCTTTGAAGGTACCTTTGGCCTGAGTAAAGCGCTCGCCGGTATGCTAGCTGCAAGCTACGCATTTATGAATCTATTTGCACGGCCCAGTGGTGGTTTAATTTCCGACAGACTGGGCAGCCGTAAAACAACCATGGGTGCATTGACACTCTTTATGGGTCTTGGTTACCTCGTAATGAGCAGCATCCCCAGCATCCGCGATGCCCTGGGTGGCGGCGGTGCGTTTATGGTGGGTCTTGCCGTTGTCATGACCATGGCATGCTCCTTCTTTGTACAGGCTGGTGAAGGCTCCACATTTGCCATCGTTCCCCTGGTCAAGCGCCGTGTAACTGGTCAAATTGCTGGTAACGTTGGTGCTTACGGTAACGTTGGTGCGGTTGCTTATCTGACTCTCTATAGTCTGGTACCTGAAGGCGACGTCGGTAACGTTATCTTCTTCCAAACCCTAGGTGTTGCAGCAATTGTTGTTGCCTTCCTATGCTTCTTCATCCTTGAAGAGCCTAAAGGCTCCTTTGCTGAATCCCATGAAGGTGAAGAAGTCTCTGTTCCCGATGGTTCCTACGTTGGCTAGTATCGGTTCGAGACTCGTCTTACGCGAGTAGCGTCTCTACTGATGATTGTTATCTAAAGGGAATAGCAATAATCAGTCGTGATGACGACAATGTCAACTCAACAGATTGGGGGGCGATAGTGCTCCCCTTTTCTGTATCAAAGGAACAATTTATAAAGTTTACTGTTGGTATTGAGCCGACATGGGGATTACGTCTGTAGGATGGAGTGGGATTATCCCAAACCCTGCTAAGCGGAAACACTTCACTACAGTAAAATTACATAAGTAGAAATACTTACTAAACTAGTTAACCGCACAGACATACTAAAACTCTAGATTTTTTGAATTGGCATAAGACAGATTTCTTGTGGATGGAGGATATGATCTATGGCTGATGGAGCAAAAACACTATGCCCATACTGCGGTGTAGGCTGTGGTCTTGAAGTTTTGCCCCCTGCTCTGCCCGGTCGTCCGATCAATCGTGATGAACAAGGTAATCCGGTGTGGCAGGCGCGGGGAGATCGCAACCATCCATCCAGTAAAGGACAGGTGTGTATCAAGGGAGGCACCATCGGCGACTCCCTTGACAGAGGCAGACTGCTCCACCCGATGATGAGAGATTCTCTCGATCAGCCATTTCAGCGCGTCTCCTGGGATCAAGCTCTAGAGAGAATCACCCATGAGATTCGCACAACGCTTTCCAAGAAAGGACCTGAAGGGATCGCCATGTATGGCTCAGGTCAATTTCAAACAGAAGACTATTACACGGCTCAAAAGTTGTTGAAAGGGTGTCTAGGCACCAACAATTTTGACGCTAATTCTCGTCTATGTATGTCATCAGCGGTGGCGGGCTACATTCAAAGTTTTGGCTCCGACGGTCCCCCCTGTTGCTATGACGATTTAGAGCAAACCGACTGCGCCTTTTTAATTGGTACCAACACGGCGGATTGTCATCCGATTGTGTTTAATCGTCTGAAGAAGTACCACAAAAAAAACCGTAAAGTAAAAATGATTGTGGTGGATCCCCGCCACACCGACACCGCTAAGGCAGCGGACTTGCACTTAGCCATTAAACCCGGCACCGACATTGCCTTACTTAACGGCATTGCCTATTTGCTGCTAAAAAACGGCTGGATCGATCCCGGCTTTATTGATTCTTGCACTGACGGCTTTAGCGACTATACCCAGGTGGTAAAAAGCTATCCACCAGAGCGGGTTACAGAAATTTGTGGCATTACCCTGAGTGAACTAGCAAAAGCGGCTGAATGGTGGGGTAAATCAGAACGGGTGCTTTCCCTCTGGTCTATGGGCATAAACCAGTCCTCAGAAGGAACCGCCAAGTGTCGCACCATTATTAACCTGCATCTGATGACGGGCAATATTGGTAAACCAGGCGCTGGGCCATTTTCTCTGACAGGGCAGCCTAATGCCATGGGAGGCCGTGAAGCAGGCGGTTTAGCCCATATTTTGCCCGGTTACCGCCTGGTGAAAAAACTAGACCACCGCCAGACAGTAGAACAAGTGTGGCAAGTGCCGGAGGGAAGTATTTCTCCAGTACCGGGGTTAGCGGCCTGGGATATGATGCTGGCCCTAGAGCAAGGCGATCTTGGTGTCTTTTGGGTGGCGGCTACAAACCCGGCGGTAAGTATGCCGGATATTAAGCGCACCCAGGCCGCCTTAAGAAAATCCCCTTTCACCATTTGTCAGGATGCCTACTATCCTACCGAAACAGCCGCATTTGCCCATGTGTTGTTGCCCGCTACCCAATGGGGGGAGAAAGCAGGGGCGATGACCAACTCTGAGCGAGTGGTTACCTATTGTCCAGCCTTTAGAAATCCGGTGGGTGAAGCCAGGGCAGACTGGGAAATTTTTGCTGAGGTGGGTCGTCGGTTAGGGTTTGAAAAACAGTTTGCCCAGCGTACCTCTGCCGAGGTCTATGACGAGTTTGTCTCGTTGACGGCGGATCGTCTGTGTGACTCCACCGGTCTGAGTCATGGGCGGTTAGCAAAGGGACCGATCCAGTGGCCTTGTCCAGTGGGTGAAAGCGACGAAGTGGCCTATGGCAAACACGATAAGCGACTCTACACGGACTATCATTTTGCCACACCTAACAAGAAAGCTAAATTCTGTGCGTTTCACATTAAGGGTTTGGCAGAACCACCTGATGAGAATTATCCTTTTGTACTGACAACGGGGCGATTGTATGGTCACTGGCATACCCAAAGCCGCACGGGACGGATTGCGCGGATTACCAAGAAATATCCTGAGCCCTTACTAGAAGTAAATCCCAAGGACGCTCAGCTATTAGAGGTTCAGTCGGGGGAATGGGTGGAGGTGCGATCGCCCCGTGGTTTTGCTCAGCTAAAAGTGTTGGTAACCCAGAATATTACTCGCGGCACAGTGTTTATGCCAATGCACTGGGGGTTTTTATGGGGAGACAACATGGAAGTGAATGCGTTGACGCATCCAGAAGTATGTCCGATTTCTCTAGAACCGGAGCTTAAGGCCTGCGCAGTGGCGGTTACGCCAGTTCCAGCTCCGCAAGCACTTGATGAGGCCACGGTAAAAACCCGGTTTGAAGCTATTCAGAAAATGGCAATGGCACCGGTAAAGGTTTAATCATGGATTGTCTCAGAGCTAGTTCACTAAACTAAAGCTCAATTAAGGATTGAATACCCCAGCTTTTGGATCAACATCCTAATAACAGCTTTCACCTAATCAACAATGTCAAACGTTAATCCATAGGTCTGCTCTAAATTACACGTATCGTGATCCACTACATTCATATCACTCAGCTCTAGATTGTAGAAATTAATTACATCCGTCTCAAACAAGGGCCCCGCATGCCAGGTGCCCACCTTTAGGTTAGTAAGGTCATCCCAGAGATGAGGCAAGCTCCACTAAAGCCATAATAATAATTAGTGAAAGTTCCAATTGACTCAAGGAGTAAACCATGACTCAGGTGCTTAATCCTGATCAGTCCTATACCTTTAGCAAAATCTTTGACCTCAAGATTCCGGCTGATGAGCTTGCGATTGAGTTTGGCTATACCCTGAGTCGTCAACGGCTAAATTTAACCCGCTACCAAGGAGAACTAGACCGCATTCAAGAACTGAGTGCCCGCATCGAAGAAATACTTCCCTATGTAGACCTGGCGAGTGAAACTTCCAGACGAGAAGTCTTAATCTCGCGGGTTGTCTCAGAGCTAATCCACTACACCAAAGCTCAATTAAGGATTGAATACCCCATCAAAGTCAGCAGTCAGCTCCAGGGCTACTTAGACTACTTACTAAGAACTAAAACAGAACTGCTTGTCATAGAAGCAAAACGACAAGACCTGGACTATGGTTTTACCCAGCTTATTGCTGAAATGATTGCATTAGATCAGTGGGAGAAAACGCCTACGCAATCAATGTTACTGGGCGGTATCACCACAGGAACAGTCTGGCAGTTTGCTTTGTTAAATCGTGAGACTAAACACTTCCAACAAGGTCTAGATAGCTATCGTGTTCCTGAAGATCTGGACGATTTAATGCGTATCCTAGTCGCAGCCCTTTCCTAATCAATAATGTCGAACGCTAAGCCGTAGGTCTGCTCCAGATTACACGTATCGTGATCCACCACATTGGTATCACTTAGCTCTAGATTGTAGAAATTAATCACATCCGTCTCAAACAAAGGTCCTGCATGCCAGGTGCCCACCTCCAGCTTAATAAAACAATCTCCAGGAATCCTAAACGCCCGAATCTGTTCCGGATCCGGAGCAGTTCCCTCACAGGCAGGAGCCACCCCCATCAACCACTCCTTTCCCTCTAACGACCCCAAACATTGGGTACAGGCCAAATGCCGCGTAATCCGATCAAACCGGCGGCCCTTCCGCTCCAGCTGCATGATGTAAAAACGCGGAATACCCCCATCCAACGTCAGCTGAGCATCCTCAGAATCGTAAGACTTACCATCCCACTGCGGGCGTAGCACTTGACCAAAGGGCCGAAATGCCTCAGCAGTCAAAGGTTGAGCCGTTAGTTGTTGCAACGTAGTTTCCATAGCAAGGTAAGGGAGCAGCTTCTATATTTTGCTGAGTATTTTAAGACAGTAACAAGGCAACTTGATTTTGCGTCATGAATTGGGTTGAGCGCTGATCTCTAGCTAAACACTTGGGAGAAGTGAGACAGCGCGCATTAGGTAAATAGGGAATATGGCAAAGGTTTCCCAAATGCTGTGGGACTGTCAGTTCTGCGGGACTGCAAAGTTACTAGCCAAAACCCAGCGAGCCTGCCCAAATGTAAGGCACCACAGGATCCTGCACGGAGCTATTTTCCATCAGAAGCTGATACGGTAGAGGTCAAAAACTACACATTTCAGGGCAAAGGTAGGCTGTGTAAAGCTTGCAAAGCGCTGAATGTGGCCACCGCTAACTTTAGTGAAGTAAGTTCGCTGCCCCAAACCTTACAACACATCAAAAATGCGTCAGGGTATGCCAGAACTTATGCGATTCTGGGGAATGCACTTTTTCCTCTAACCCCATGGATAATAAAGCAATGCTAATGATTCCGGGGCCGACGCCGGTTCCCGAGAAGGTTTTACAAGCGATGGGCAAACACCCCATCGGCCACCGCAGCGGCGACTTTAGTAAAATCATCGCCGAGGTCAACGAAGGCCTCCAGTGGCTATTTCAAACCAAAAATGAAGTCTTAACCCTATGCGCCAGCGGTACCGGCGTCGTGGAAGCAGGCATTATCAACTTCCTCAGCGCGGGCGATAAGGTGCTGGTGGGCAGCAACGGTAAGTTTGGCGATCGCTGGGCGCAAATTTCTAAAGCCTTTGGTCTGGATGTTCAGGTGATTCAGACTGATTGGGGCGTTCCCCTCGATCCCGAAGAGTTTGGTAAAGCGCTAGCCGCCGATAGCGAAAAGGCGATCAAAGCCGTTATCGTCACCCACAGTGAAACCTCCAGCGGTGTGCTCAATCCCGTCGAAGCCATTAACGAGCATGTCAAAGCCCACGGCGACGCCATCATCATTGTGGATGCGGTCACCAGTCTGGCCTCCTACGACTTAAAAGTAGATGAATTAGGTCTGGACGTAGTAGCTTCTGGCTCCCAGAAGGGCTTTATGATCCCGCCTGGCATGGGCTTTGTCTCTGTGAGCCCCAAAGCCTGGACCGCCTATGAGAACGCCACCCTGCCTAAGTTCTATATGGATCTGGGCAAATACCGGAAGTCTTTTGCTAAGAACAGTACGCCGTTTACACCGCCGGTCAATCTGTATTTTGGTTTGCAGGCCGCTTTGCAAATGATGAAGGACGAGGGCTTAGTAAATATCTTTGCCCGTCACGAACGCCAAAAGCAGGCCTGTCGTGCTGCGATGAAGGCTCTAGGGTTGCCTCTTTTGGCTCCTGACGAGTTCGGCAGCCCGGCGGTCACCTCTGTTATCCCCGGTGATGCAGTAAATCCTGAGGATATTCGCTCCACCATGCGCAAGCAGTTTGATATTGCGTTGGCGGGCGGACAAGACCATCTCAAGGGCAAGATTTTTAGAATCGGTCACCTGGGGTTTGTGTGCGATCGCGACATTCTCACCACCATCGCCTCCTTAGAAACCACCCTGCAAAT
>JBCCJR010000063.1:0-17167 GCA_039045805.1 Cyanobacteria bacterium P01_C01_bin.118 | reverse complement strand
TCAATCCTATCCACCCATTGAGCCTTACCGCCAGGGACGGTTATCGGTCTCTGAATTGCATACGCTGTATTTTGAAGAGGCGGGTAATCCTGAGGGAAAACCTGTGGTGTTTTTGCATGGTGGCCCTGGGGGCGGGATGGTGCCGTTCTACCGCCAATTTTTTGATCCACAGCTTTGGCGGATTGTCTTGTTTGACCAACGGGGCTGTGGGCAAAGCACTCCCCATGCTGAGCTGATGGGTAATACCACCTGGGACCTGGTGGATGATATTGAGCGGTTGCGATCGAACCTCAATATTGATCAATGGACTGTATTTGGCGGCAGTTGGGGCAGTACGTTAGCCCTTGCCTATGCCCAGACCCATCCTCAACGATGTGCAGGGCTCATTTTACGGGGTATTTTTATGCTCCGGCCTAAGGAGATTCGCTGGTTTTACCAGGAGGGGGCCAGCTATATTTTCCCAGATGCCTGGGAGCAGTACTTAGCTCCTATACCCGAGGCAGAGCGCCACGATTTAGTAAGGGCCTATTACCAACGTTTAACCAGTGCGGATCCAGCCATCCGTCAGCAAGCAGCGCGCGCTTGGGCAATTTGGGAGGCTAGCACCAGCTATCTATTGCAAAATCCCAAAACCATTGAGCGTTTTAGTCATGATCAGTTTGCGGATGCCTTTGCCCGGATTGAGTGTCACTACTTTACCCACGGTGGTTTTTTTGATCCACCGGATCAGCTACTTAAAAACATCGCTACCATCCGTCATATTCCGGCGGTAATCGTACAGGGCCGTTATGACGTTGTCTGTCCCATGACGTCTGCTTGGGAGCTACATCGGGCCTGGCCTGAAGCAGAGCTGGTGATTGTGCCTGATGCAGGCCATTCGGCAACAGAATCTGGAATTTTGAGTGCCTTAGTAGAGGCTACTGATCGCTTTGGGCAAATGTAGAGGGAATGGCGTCTTTACCTATGGAGCTGTTTTCTAATGTATAGATATCTAACCCAATAAAATTACAACTATGACCACCAGAGCGATAACCATGGCTAGACTACCGATACGCTTTAGCGCCATGTTACGTTGGTAGCGCTTTAGGGACTGGGCCGCCGGATTTACCCAAAGCAGGGGTTTGAGCAGGGAATGCTGAGCGTTATTTATATCCTGACTGGGAGCATGGATAGTTTGATTGACCCAGGCATCATCCCCGTACAAATAGGGTTTCAATAACGAGTCTAGTTCTCTATCGAGACATCCAGCAGACATCAGCAGCTGTCTAGCTCGATAAATTGTCGTTGGGGTGGCGCTGGTAACTTTTATTACGTCAACATTTATTGACAAGCCGTTTTTGCGAGCCAAATGTCGAAATATAGCGTTTGGAAGAGGAAAAACTAAAATGCTATTGATTTCTTCAGGAAACCATCCCTCAGTCAGCAATAACTCCGCAACATCCAATTCTGTTTTGAGCGAGAGAACGGCCATAGGCTAGGCTGCGTAAGTGTTACTACTGACGCTAACATAGCCATCTATGGGGTTTCTATGACTTCCCAGTGCGATTACATAGGTTTCATCTAAGAAGTCTGTAGAGCCGGGGTGACTTCATCTTGCTTTCATAGCCTATGGTGGTTGGAACTTCTGTCTGAGCAACTTGTCGTAGCCTACTAAGCTGGATCACACAGGCGAAGTTATTCTAAAAAAATAATTTCAACCTTGAAAAGTCTATTAGGAAACAAGCAAAATTGGTGTGAAGCATTGGTTAATCGCCATGAACCAAATTGAATTGCTTGGTAACAGTAAATACTGAATACATTATTAACTTAGGACCCCAGCTTCCGTTATCACGCTGATTCTGTTTCATCCTTTGGATGGTTAGGCTGCGGATATATGGGGATAGTAGGGATATATATTTATGGATATGCATAGTTGGTACGCACGACAACAGGCGCGCTTATTCTATCGACGTGGTTGTACCCTGGCTAGGCAAGGAAGTCATCGCAGTGCGATCTCGATGTTATCTAGTGCATTGGCTGCCCATCGTGATATCGCGGCTGTATATCTAGCCCGTGGCCTTAGCCATCGTGCTTTAGGGGAACTTGACAGCGCTGGCGAGGATTTTATGGCTGCCATTGACTGTGCCACAGATCCTACTGAGGCTTACTTTCAACTTGGAAAGTTGTGCTCTGATCAAGGCAATCCCACTGCAGCCGTGGACAACTGGCAGCAGGCCATTGCCTCCAACCCCAACCATGCCAATGCCCATTATCAACTGGGGTTAGTGCAGGCGGCCGCCGCTGATTTTGTCGCTGCTTTAGCCAGTTTTAACCAGGTTTTGTCCATCAATCCTAACTGGGCCGAGGTCTATCTTAACCGTGGCAACGCCCGTCAGCAGCTGGGAGACTTAGAGGGAGCTGCCGCTGATTGGCAACTGGCGGTGCTTAATGATGTCTGCTTGGCAGAGAGTGTGCCCAAGGTGGCAAAACCCGATGGATTAGCTCCGGTTAAGGCGCTACTTCAAGAGGCTCTGCCCCCCCTTGAAGTAGCCCTAAAACAACGGGGAAAAACCCTAGAAATCTCCCTTAAACGTCAGGTGGGTGAGGGGGTCAGTTACTTTTCCCTACCCAATCAGATTCGTGATCTTCTGTTGCCTCTGGAACTGTCAGAAATTACCCAGTTCAATTTGGTGGGCTATGTGGGCAATGTGCGTGGCCCCGAATGGGAAAAGAGCTATGACCTGTATAAAAATCAGCCCTGTCCTCCCTGTCATTGGCCCACGGCCTTAGCTGCCATCGTCACGTTTCCACCGGTGGGAGTGACTGCTTTGCTATATGCCAGCCAGGTTAAGCGATTCTATCGTCAGGGCCAATATCCTGATGCTTTGCGGGCATCTAAGGCGGTCAGACGGTTATCCCTGGTAGGAACGGGAGCCATGTGTTTATTAGCGTCGTTGCCGTTGGGGTACACGGCGATTAAGTCGATTCAAAATGAACCTGCTCCCCCGGTTAGAACTGCCCGTGCCATTGATTATGACGTTATTCAGTAGTTAGAGATCGCAGGTAGATCCCCTGGAATGCGTCCTCGGTAGAATACTATAGATTGCTATAGTTATTCCGGACCAATCAGCTGGTTTTTATTGAAGGGTGAGCAGGGACTTTATAGGGTTATGCAGGAGCCGCTAACGCCTCAAAGGCTGCAACAGGGGGTTGAGGCGCTGGTAAAACGAGAACCCTCTTTTGCAAAAGTCGTTGAGCAATGTAACTTACCGCCATTTTGGCAAAGAGCCCCGGGATTTCCAACACTGATCCAGATTATTCTTGAGCAGCAAGTGTCCTTAGCCTCTGCTAATTCGGCCTATAAACGTCTGCTGGTGTCAGCAGATCCCCTCTCACCTGAGAGCTTTTTACAACTGACGGACGTAGACCTGAAACAGATCGGATTTAGTCGTCAAAAAATCAGCTATGGCCGCACATTGGCCCATGCGATTCAGGAGCAGACCTTGAATTTGTCGGCTCTAGAGGCGCTTAGCGATCAGGCAGTACGAGACCATTTAATTAGGATCAAAGGGATTGGTATTTGGACAGCGAATATTTATCTATTAATGGCATTGAGGAGAGCTGATATCTGGCCTCGGGGTGATCTAGCTCTCCATGTTGCTATTCAACAGCTTATGGAGCTGCCTAAACGGCCCACTGCTGACGAAGCCCATACCATGAGTTTGGCCTGGCAACCCTGGCGCTCCGTAGCTGCAAGACTGCTGTGGCATTTTTACCTGAGTCAACGGCAGCAGACTTATTCATAATGGAGCCATTTAGTACTCTGGAAATTAAATTTTCTACTGTTTTGCTTTTCTAAAACCGTATATTTTCAGTGGTTTGACGACAGTTGACTAGTAATAAACTTAGTTTCCAGAGTACTTAGCTGTGGGAGACCGTTAATTCATGATAGCTACAGCTCGGTTATCGCTTAAATCAGCAATCGCAAAAATCTTTCTTGGGCTCCATCCGGAATCGTTTAGGGTCAATGTGTTATTGACTGTAGCTCTCTAAGAGAAAGTAGCTCTAACGGCATTTTATGGTTTTAATGCAGATATCTGGCATTAAAACCATAAAGTTCTTTCAAGAGGGTAGACATTACTGTGTTATGTGTGTAGTATTTAGGTAATACATAAAAGGCAGCCCGGTCGAGCTGTTTTTGGCAAGGGCGCTAGAGGCGCTATCTAATAAACCTGAGGTCAATACCATGAAACGCTCTATAAACGTCATTTCAGAAGTCATCGCTGCGATAAGTTATTTACCGCTGTTTGGCAGTTTGGTGCTGTTTGGACAGTGTCTCAGCCATATCCCTGCAGTGGGTGACATTTGGCCCAAAGCGATTGATGGCAATGACTCAGAGCGTTTGGACGCATTATTGCGCAGCTTGATTACAGACAGCCGACTAGAACTTAACAGATATAAACGAAGCGGGGGATGCAGGCATTTAGCCATGCTCCCTACCTAAACCCAAGACCACATCAGGTTTTTGGCCCCCGCTTCCCGCATACGGAAGCGGGGGCCATTGTTTTTTTTGACATGTTTAAGGGCTTTGAGGGGCTTAGTCATGACATTACGACCGTATAAACACGTATTGCCTACATATCGACCTGTCGTCCTCTTTTCCAAGAATTATCTACCTATGGCGCGAATTAACCTGAAGCGAGCCACTGTTTTGTTAGTAACAGGCCGAGCAGAACCCTTAGTTCTCCTTGGTCAAACCTGGCAGATGCGATCCCCCAGTCTAACCCTTGAGATTCCCGAGCATATTCGTCTACGTGTGGGGAATAGTGAGCGGGTCTGGAAGACGCCACCGGTTAACCGTCGTGAAGTGCTCAGGCGTGATGGTCATAGTTGCCAATACTGTGGAAGCAGGCGACAGCTGACGTTGGATCATGTGGTGCCGCGATCGCAGGGTGGTCCCCATACTTGGGATAACGTGGTCACTGCGTGCGCCCCCTGTAATTCTCGTAAAGGGGCCTGCACCCCTGATGGTGCCAATATGCAGCTCAGACGACGACCTAAAGCACCCATTCATCCAGTGGTTGCCTTTGCAGAAAATTTTTGGAAAGAGCAGATAAATAGTTAGTAATGCTCTCTATGCCGCCGTCGGCATGTAATTGCCCCAACCTTGATGGAGATTGTCAGCCGTGTTGAAGCTGAACTATACCGATTACGGCTTATTTTTGGAGCAGGTGACTGCTTCTTTAGACGCTGTTGCTACCCAACGAGTGATGTTAGCGGTTCATGTTGGTGAGCCCTTACATCTAGAACCTAGTCAGGCATCCTTTTTACTACCTATTGAATTGCCTGGTATTCGTCAGCTTAAGGGGTTGCTACGGAAAAATGTGGCCGATGCGATCGCACTAACCAGTGTTGATGAGGACTTTGTCGAAGTCAGCCTAAAAGGCACTTGGATAGCCAATAGTTCCAACGCTGAATCTGGCACCTTTATTACGGCCCTTGCCCCTGAAAGCGAGATGCTGATCTATGAGCTGTGGACCCAACGACAGACCGCATATTTGATGTAGCTGTTTCAAGCCTTTGCCGATACCAAAGTTGAATTCGGCAAATTGAATTCAAGATAGTCTTGTTTTGTAGGAGCTATGTTTTTTGGCAGTCTACAAAACAAGACTAGAACGAGTTTTTTCTCTAAACCTTCCTTCAATAGGAGGAAAGTGAGTTGAGCAACACTTGGTTGTTGTCAGCCGTTGTTGCTTATGGATTTCAACTTTTGCAGCTCAACGGATGAGTAACAGCGGTGTGTGTTTGCAAACAGGGATCGCGAAGAATCTGAAAGGTCGGCTTGAAAGTAGCCATCCTCTAAGGAGTGTGTAAAAACTCATCATTGGAGCCCCTTAGTAGCTGAAAAAACGCTGTGTACTCTCCATAAATACGGAGTCCTGGCCATTATCCTTGAGGTATAAAGAGAGAATAATAGTTAGATGTGAGAACTGTTCCAATAGGATGGAGGTTGTTATGACGATCTATTTTTATAGCAATCGTGAAGAGCCTTATGGGTGTTTCTCAAATTTTTCAAAGCATGGTGTGTTGTTGGATGGTCGATGGTGGCCGACAACAGAACATTATTTCCAGGCTCAAAAATTTATCGAAACCGATCCTGACTGGGCTAATAAAATTGGGAATGTAAAAACACCCAAGGATGCAGCAGTTATGGGTCGGAACCGCAAACATCCCCTTCGTTCTGACTGGGAACACGTTAAAGATGACATTATGCATCAAGCCGTGCTCACCAAGTTTCGCACCCACGTAGATATTCAAACCATCTTGCTAGGGACTGGTGATGAACCAATCGTTGAAAACGCTCCTGGAGATTACTACTGGGGGTGTGGTAAAGATGGTAGTGGTCTAAATAAACTGGGCCAAATTTTAGAAGCTGTGAGAGCCACAATTCGCGAAACAGCTTGACGAGGAGGTGTCGCATACCTCGATTCATTGAATGACGCTGATTCATCGCTGTGGGTGGCCAATGGAACAGATTTTGATGGTTTTAGTTAAGTCTCGGTCTGGCAGATTGATAGAGGCGTGGCACCCTGGTCGTTACGGCTGGGAAAATTGATTATCATTGCTGTGGGTGCTTACTCAAAAGATCATCACGAACAACTATGAACTGGCTTCGCACCATCCCATTCCTCGCGATCTTAGCGGCTCCCGCTCCCGCAATCGCGGCAAGCATTTACACAATCGGCAATTCCCTGACTAACGACACCTTACCCCAAACATATGCCAACGACTGGCATATATTCTGAGATCGCAACCTGCAGTTCATCCAGCAGAACGCCAACGGCCACTGTGTCCCCGACAGCCTTCCCTGGGATGTGGCGTTGACTCAGAACGATTACGACTACATCACTGTGCAGCCCTACACCGGCACTACTCTGAGCCAGGACGTGTCAATCATCTCCAGCTGGATAGACCTACAGCCTGATGCTACCTTTGTGTTGCATACTGGTTGGACAGAGTGGCGTCAACATAGTCAGACTTACAATTCAGGGCCATCCAGTACCATGATCCACAGCCCTGAGTATTTTGATGCGCTGTTAGGTGAGCTTGCGTTGCTGCATCCTGATACTGAGCTTCGGGTTAACCCTGCGATCGATGTGCTTGAGAGTATCAACCAGGATATTGCCAATAGTGTAAGCCCGTTCGACGCGCTATCGGACCTATACCGAGACCCGATCCATATGAGCTTAGGGCTAGATGGGGCTGGGCGTTATCTGCAAAGCAACCTAATGAGAACGACGCTGGGGCTGCCAGTGTCTGCTGCGGGATTTGGCTTGTTACCAGAAGATGAACTGCAGTACCTGAACGCAAAGATTGCCAGCGTCAGTGCGAGGAATGTGGCGGATATCCCGGAGCCGTCGTTTGCACTGGGGCTAGGGATGGTGTGTTTGTTGGGGAAGCTTAGGGGGAGGCGGTAACTTTTCAGAATCAAAATTACATCAGCCCCTTATTCAGCATCGCTTTCAACTCGCTAACCTTTCTATATCCAGTATTCCTCTACCACCGAGGCAGTTCTGCCACTCTTATACATGTAGCTCAAGTCTGTTTGCACCCCATTCATATCCATATAGCAAAGATTTAAATAAAGTCTTCTATCTTGAGCCTGAACCATTACCAGAAGTGATCAAGGATAAGGCACTACTTAATACATTCAACACAACAGACTTAAAAGGGATGGCTAAAAAAACGGGGATTGAAGGGTTATTCAAAATATAAAAAGGCTCAATTGGTGGATGTATTAGCGGCAGATTAAAGCCTATTTCAATGGCATAGCAGCAATCAATGCTTGTCTTAGCCAAAGCACTTGAATTCACCCATTTCTCTGAAGTGGGCACACTATCCTTTATATCAACAGAATCAATGATCTTAACCAGACTGTTGACGTATCTAATATAAAAGCCTTCATATGGGAAAGTGATGATGAGATACAACCTTTATCAGGTGCTGGAAAACATAGTATTGCATAGTCTATAAATACATCCGGAACTGTAATTGGGTGGAAAGCGAGAGTTAAGAAAGATACGTGAGATGCTGACGTGATTGATGGTGGGGGATCATGCTTTGTCGTAAACTGCTGAATGGATATCTCCAAGTGAAGAATCTATAGAAACTATGGACAAGCTTCCATGGATAATGAAATGCTCTAACAGGCAGCTACCTCAGGGGCAATTCTATGGACCGTGAATCCTTACTAAAATTTGCTCGTTATGCTGTTTTTGTGGTTTTAGCCTGCGGCTTGCTATATTTTTTGCTACCGATGGACCCCCTGGCATTTCAGCCAACTATCGTTAAGGTAGTCCTGCAACAGCTGACTATATTACTGCTAATAGCCCTGTTTTTAGAACGGGTGTTGGAGCTTTATAAGCTTTCCTACTTGGCACCAGAGAAAGAACGCTTGGCTGCCGAGGTAGAGCAATGTCAGTTGCGGCTTGAGACGCTGTCTTCTGGTACTAGTGATCGCATCCAGACAGCACAGCAATCACTATTTAAAGCAGAAGACAGTTTACGGCTTTACAAAAGCGCGATGCGTCGTAACCTGCTACAAACGGCGATTGCCTTTGGCTTGCTTATTGGTTTGGTCGGGGTGAGATCGCTAGAGGGGGCGTTCTATATTCCTAAACCAGAATCAACGCTGGACTTTTTTCGCTGCTATTTGTTTAGGCTGCTGGATCTGATATTGACAGCCGGTTTAATTGCAGGGGGAAGTGAAGGGATTCATGGAATTATCAAGCAAGTCAGTAACCTGCTACCGGATATACCTCAAAAGGTGATTGAGCTGATCCAGCTGCTAAAACAAAATTCTGTTTAGTTTTGAAAACGTTTAGGAATCTGGCCTGGGTTCACTGTTGAGAGATTTCAGGAGGTGCCCCATGGTTAATATCCAACAGTTGCTAACTCATTTTATTGATACTGGGCAGGAGCTTTGCCAGTCGGACTTTTTGGCTCCCTGTGTACGTCAGAGGTGTTTGAGTACCTGTATTAATGGAGTGACACACACCTTGAATCTAAAAGGATGGCCGTTTGAGGGGTGGGGGCTATTTCGACCGGTAAGTTTTGAGGCGGCCACACTGGTTAAAGAGGCCGGTTTGGCTGATGTAAATCAGTATCTGCAGCGACTACCTGCATTGCAGCTGTATCTCGTGGGGCGACTGCAGCATCGAAGCTGGCTGGCTTACCCGATGAATGCATCGGATGCTCGACAGCGGCTGGGAATAGTACAACCCATGGTGGTGCATCTGGTTACCGATGGTGAGGTCTTTGACCCGGTAATTGCTCGTTGGGATGGTCATGCTTTCTGGTTTGATCGGCTGGATCGCCAGGCAGATATGACGAGCCAACTGCGTCAGTCTATGGCTCAGGGCATTCGGTCTGATCGCCTTTGCATTAAGGGCCTGAGTGCTGCAGGCCAAACCGCTTACAGTCTTGCTTGTCAGCAGGCCGATTGCTCTCCAGGAAAGCGGGACAATTGGTCAGTCCATTGGACAACGACGGACGGAGAAGATCACACCACTACTATTACTAAAGAAGACTTAACGGTGTCTGGTACTGGGATTTGTTGGAGCGATTGAGATCGCAACTTTAGCTTGGGTGTAGATAATCCCGAAAATTGGCGATATTCTAGCTAGCAGAGCTATGGATACCTCCTATGTCAAACGACAAAACCGCTGTTCTCGACACCAATCAAACCTTTTATCGAGCGTTTGAAAAGAAAGATATTGAGGCTATGGAAGCGGTGTGCTCTCAGGGTATTGGCAGCCTTTGCATTCATCCTGGTCGGAATGCCATTCAAGGATGGGCCGATATTCGTAACTCATGGCTGCAAATTTTTAAGGCCACACGCTATCTCGAAATTGATCTGGATGTCGTTTCTGTGGAGATTTCTGGCGATCTGGCCTATGTTGTTTTAGTAGAGAAGGTTATGCAAGTAGCCGGTAATCGACGGATAGAAGCTAAATCAATGGCAACAAACGCATTTGAGCGGATGGGAGGACAATGGTATTTGGTACACCATCACGGTAGCCCAATTGTGGGATAGATCGAATTTATCGATACAGAAAGAACAGTATCGCGATCAGGAAGTAGATCGTCGGATGAACCAGATGGAATATTTCAGACATTGCTGAAATATACAGAAACCAATTTATAACGTTGGTTGGGGACTGTCTAACTAATGTTTGATTACCGGTAGGCTCAGAGATTGTTTTTAGAACTCTCTTTTAATTGGTGAAGGGCTATGGGTGGAAAGGCTTCAAACGGTTCAATACAGTAGAGTAAGACTAGTTAAAACGACAGCTTAACTGTCCGTTTTCAGCCGCTCATTATGTACAAAGCGACAGTTGGGATTACGGCAAACTGTAGGATCTCAGCCCCTATCAGCGATAAGCTTAGAAACAAGGTGTAAACTACAACATTTCTATTCTAAGTACGTGTACTCAGGTCCAGTGACATCATTTGTCAAATTTGCTAACCGTTTGGATCAGCATCATCTATGAAGTCTTGGCGTCCTAACTGGCAAATGAGCCTTTTACCGGGATTATCAATTACGGGGCTAGTTATCCTAACGCGATTGCTTGGGTTGTTCCAGCCATTGGAATGGAAAGTCTTTGACCTCAGCTTACGCTGGCGTCCAGCAGAAACAACGGACCCGCGAGTGACCATTGTCACCATTACCGAAGACGATATTCAAACGGCCCTTGGCTACCCAATTTCGGATCGGACCCTGGCGGAATTGGTGCAAACCATTCAGGCTTATCAACCCAGAGTTATCGGTATTGATATTTTCCGAGATCAGCCGGTGGGGGAAGGGTTTGAAGACCTGACTAAAACCCTCACAGCAGCTGACAACGTGGTGGGTATCCATCGCATTGACTCACAGGTGACTGTCCCCCCTCCGCCCATGCTGCCGGAGGAGCAGATCGGGTTTGCCGATGCCATCTTGGATGATGATGGCTTTTTGCGTCGCAGTCTGTTGGGAGTGGCCGATGCCGAGGGCAATTATCGGTTTTCGTTTACCGTGCAGTTGGCGCGTCAATATCTGGCTGCCGAGGGCATTGGTTTGGAGAATGGTATACGTGACCCGGAAACGATGCGGTTTGGTCCAGCAGAAATTCCTCGGTTTCTGAAGAATACAGGGGCCTATATTCGACGACAAGATAATGGCGGTAATCAAACGCTAATTAATTTTCGCGCGGGTCCTCGCCCCTTTACTAAGGTGAGCTATAAAACGCTGCAATCTGGCCAGGTGGATGCTGGATTGCTGCAGGACCGGGTAGTGCTTGTAGGGTATACGGCGGAAAGTGTCAAAGATTTTGTGAGTTCTGGCGCGATCGCCACACCGATCCCTAGCCTAATTCCTGGTGTCGAAGTCCAGGCCCATGCCGTCAGCCAAATCCTCAGCGCCGTCATTGACCAGCGACCCTTTCTCAAAACGTTGCTCGATGGTGTTGAATACCTGTTGATTTTAGGCACTGGCCTGATGGGTTTAACCCTGGCCCATTGGCGACGTAAACCCCTGGGACATTTGCTGATCGTTATCGTTGTCAGTAGCACGGGGCTGCTGCTGGGCTATGGGCTTGTCCTGACTAGCTGGTGGTTGCCGATGGTGCCCATGGTAGCGGCATTTCTGCTTAATGCGGCGGTGCTGTATCCCTTTTACCAGGCACAGGAACGGTTGCGATCTCAGCTATACGAACGGCAGCTACTGATCAACCAAACCTACAACACCATCCACAATGGTCCCTTACAAACCCTTACCAGCATGCTGAGCCGCTGGCCCATAGACGCCGCCGCTCCGCCCCAAATGCGAACAGAATTGCAATCCCTCAATCAGGAGCTGCGGGCCGTGTATGACACCATGCGTCAAGAAATGCTGCTGTCCACGGGCACCCTGGTACTCACTGGTCAACAAACCATTGATTTACAACAGCCATTGAGGGAGCTGCTACAGGAGGCATATCAGATTACCCTGGAGCGTCATCCAGACTTTTTTACCCCCATTATTCGCATTATTTCCTTTGAACCGATGGATGACACCCAGCTCACCATCGACCAGAAACGGGATCTAGGCCGTTTTCTGGAAGAAGCCATGCTGAATGTGACCAAATATGCCAAAAGTGCCACCCGGCTCAAGATTGAATGTCGTCAGGACAATGATCACAATATTATTCGCGTTGTTGACAATGGCAAGGAGGGCTTAATGGCCAGCAAACCTACTGTCAAAGGGGGCTATGGCACAAAACAGGCGGAGACTCTGGCCCGTACTCTTGGTGGACAGTTTCAACGGACGGCCACGGACCCCCAGGGGGTATGTTGTCAGCTGCGGTGGCCTATTCGTCAATCCCCATGGGCTCGATGGTTACGTCGCCTTGGAGCCGCCTAAATCTATTCTCTTCCCCTCTCCTCCCCCTCCTCACCTTCTTCCCCTGCCTACCTTGCCTGGGACTTCATTTCCTGCAGTCTCCCCGCTGACACGTTGCAGTTTTCGGCAATCCTATTTGATGGTCCTGACAACTTAGTTGTCCGGTTTTGTAGCTGTTGTCAGCAGGCAGTTTTTCTAGAGTAGAGCCAGTCAGCAACAAGGAGCCAGCCCCATGCAGCTTGAAAGTCTTGGAACTCTGATTCAAAAAGGATCGATTTTACTTATTAGCTTTTTGGATGACATTGCGATTTTGATGCTGACTCGTTTGGGTGTGCACTGGACCTGGTTACACTGGTTAAGTACGGCTCTACTGATCGCTACCATTATCTACTGGTGCTTTCGCCTGGGTCGCTATTACTATCGTGTCCGGGGACAGCACGAAACAGAACGTCAGCATCAAGTTAGTGCATAGCGCTTATAACAGTAGCCAAAGTTGAGGTTATCTAACGGGTTATCAGATCATGCTTAAACATATTGCCGCCCCCCATAAAGCATTGTCAGTGGTTGCGATCGCAGCATTGCTGGCCACTGCCCCCCAACCGCTGACCGCGTCAACGGCTGTCAATCTGGCTAATGTAACCTCAGGTACCTATTTTCGACCCCCTAGTAATCCCAGGCTGGGTTCGGGGTATCGCACTTCGACGGGCACCCGGTATGGGGCTTGTTTGGGGGGAACCGAAACCGCGTTCACTCTTTTTGGACCTGACGATAGTGAGCTGATCGCTGGCCTGACTACGTCTAGTCATCCTACATTTGCCTGGCATCTGCCTGAGACTGAGGCCACCGTTCCGGTAATTTTTCGTTTATTGGCTCCCGATGAGGACAATATTCCCGTGCCGGTTTATCAAACTAAGCTTGACTATGATGCTGGTTTGATGAGTCATCAGCTGCCTGATACGGTGGAGGCTCTGACTACGGATACGGAATATCGCTGGCAGGTAATTGTGGAGTGCAATCCTGAGTTTCCGGCCCAGGCAATTATCCAGGAACGGTCGTTTGAGGTGGTGCCCACCAGTGCGACACTGGCCCAGGCATTGTCTAGTGCGACAACGGCGTCTGATCGGGCGGTGGCCTATGGTCAGGCGGGAGTTTGGTACGATGCGATCGCGCAGGTTGCTCAAGCTAGGACGGCGACAGATTCAGAAACTCGTATGGGGTTGCTGACGGATTTGGCTGCTTCTTTGCCAGAAGAGAAAGAGCAATTGCGGCAGGATATTTTGGATATTATTGCGGTGACAGAACGTTAATGGGGTTTGTGTTAGAGGGCGTCGATTAATTTTGTTTCGACCTCTTTGGTAAGATTACCCTGTGTCTGTAATAACAATTTATAGCCAATTTCCAATTAGGATAAATGGTGCCCAGCGGTAGGGGTGTTGTCGGGTGATGTCTTCTGATTGCAGCATGGCGATCTGGGCCTGTTGTAGCGCTTCTGCCTTTGTGAGGGTAGGGTCTTGAAGCTTGGTGTAGAAGTTGTTGATAATGTCGGGTGTGGAGTCGTCGCTGACTGGCCAGAGTGTGGCGATCGCACTTCTCACCCCAGCCCGCACGGCTACACCCGCCAGCCCCAGGGTGGACCGGTTCCCACCAATAGCGGTTTCACAGGCGGTGAGAGTTAACAGCTCGATGGGGTCTCGGGTGGGGTCGTTGACATTACGGATGAGCTCATCTAGCTGACTAATGGTCAATGTTTCGTTATAAACTCCTGAACTATCTTTAGCCCCTGCCACTAGATAGTTGTCTTCGGGGGCAAAGCCAAAGGTGCCGTGGGTAGCCATATGTAACACACGGTAGTCTTTTTCGGCTAAAGAGGTTTGTAGTGCCTGAATAGAAAAGTCTTGATTTCGGAGGGTTTTACTATCGAGGAATTGGTCCGATAGCAGATCGAGTTCTCTCTCGACAGCAGGCAGTGGTCCAAAGGAACGTCCCTGTGCTATTTGAGGTTGTTCACTCACTCCCAGTAATAGGGCATTAAGTTTGGTTCTCTCTACCTGCTCAGGAGTAGTTAGGGTGAGGCTGGGAGTGGTGGCAACGGCGTATTTTTCAATTAAAAACTGTTGCCCGTCGTGTAATGCCGCCATGGGGACACTGCGCAATAAGCCATCATTGACAAATACCAGGGTTTTGACGCCAGCTAGATCATTCTCAAAGGGTTGAATTAATAGCCGATAGAGCTGGACGGCGGATTGTTTATTAAACCGATAGTCTCGACTGCCAAACTCTAGACTCTTGCGAAAGTCGTTGATTTTGATTTCAAGACTGGTTTGGTCCTCAGGTACTCGCACTACTTTACGACTGCCGTCAGGTAAGCTCAAAATCACTGTAACTCCATCTGCTGACAGGGCCGTACTAAATACACCGGTTGCTGTGCTCTGACCCACTTCATCGGCCCGAGTTTGGGAGGGCACAATCACACAGTCATTAGCAAAATAGCTCTGGAGCTCGGCTACTTTTAGTGAGTCTAGAGTGGTGAGAACAGTTTCTAAATCGTTAAATGCCTGTTTTTCTGCGTCCGGTGTTAGGGCTACCTGTTTAGGGACCGCCGCCAGATTGAGGTCTGCATACTGACGATAGACGGGCTCTACCGTATCGCGAAAGTCAAATTGTAAATCGCGATTGGCACTAAGAATATCACTGCGAATCTGTTCTAATAGAGCTACGGCCTGACCATAGGCCTGGCTAGCATCGCTGATATTACCTTGGGCCTTGTAAATACGCCCCAGCTGCCATTCCCAAAGGTAGAGACTGTCTTGGGCAGAGCGGTCTTGGTCGGCGGCCAGTCGGGCTTGCTGTGTCTTTTTGAGGGCGGCATCATAGTTACCCAAGCGCTCGTCGAGACTTCCCAAATTGCCCAGGGCAAAGGAGACAATGCGAGGATTTTCGGTGGCTTTACCAATGGCTAAGGCTTTTTCTAATAAAGTCCGGGCCTGATTTACGGATGTTGGAGGTGTCGTACTGAGGGCTAGAGGAGACTGACGTACGTCTAAAGGGTCTAAAAATTCAGCCAGCTTGATGGCGGCAAAGGCCTTTGTTTTAGAGTCTGGCAGCTGTTGTAAAACAGTGAGGGCTAAATCATAATCCTGTTGGGTTGCCGCTAAATCACCTGCCCGTTCATGGGCTGGAATTAGGTTGAGCAGGGCATATAGCTGAGTGGTGGGGATTTGCTGGGCAACGGCCAGGTCGTAACTCTTTTGAAAGTAGTCGATGGCCTGACGGTTAGAGTCTTCCGCCTTAGCTCGTAAGGTATCTTGATCGGATGCATTACGGGCTAAGGCTTCATCAGCACGGCGATAGTTGACTAAAGCAATGTTGGTGGTGGTATTGCCCAGGCTATTGAGCAGGGAGGCTGTAAAGGGCTGATTTTCCTGGACCTGAGCAAGGGTATAACCCCGTTCGAGGTAAGCGATCGCAACTCCTGTCTGTCCACTGGAGCGATAGGCTTCCCCCAAACTGCCAAGGGCTGTGATTTCTCCCAGGGTGTCGTTTTGTTCCTGGGCCAGCTGTAGGGCGCTACCGGTTCTGCAGTTGCCCTCCGGAGCGGTGCCACACAGCAGGGTAATGGCCCGTCGATACTGTCCTAAACGACCGTAGGCCTGGGCCTGCTCCGTTAGCAAACGCCCCAGTTTCTGAGGGTCTCCCAAAGTTTGAACAGTGGCAATGGCGTCGTCCCAGTAGCTAATTTCTTCGGATGTGCGGCCCATTTGCTGATAGGCCCTTGCCAGATTTTCGCTAACGATGGCTAGGGGACGTAAATCCTGGCTGGCCTTGTAGGCTTGATGGGCTGTCTGCCAGGGCTCAATGGCCTCAAGAAAATTGCCGACCTGGTAGTGGTCCACACCAGTCTGTACCAATTGCTGGGCATCTACGGCGTGGGCCACTGGCATTTTTTGGAGGGGATGCCCCAACCATAGGAACAGCCACAGGCTAATGGCACAAAGAGTAAGAAATGTCCGGCGAACAGACAATCGTAGACGAGGGCGACGCATTGGGGAAACTCCGGGGCTAAGAGTTTGGGATACCTTGGTAATAGGTTACCAGATGTATTTTAAGGGTTGGTTTGTTGCACTATCGTAGGGTGCGATCGCGCCGCTATAATTTCAACCATTACAGTGCATCAGACTTCATAAAAACGCAATCTATGGTGTCCTATCGTCACTGGCTCACGCTTTTAAGTTGTACATCAGCTTTATTTCCATTTGCGGCAATGGCCTTGCCGGTGCCAGACACGACTGTGGGCACTCAACTGGTACCATCAGCCCCAGATTCTATAGAAATACAGGGTGGCACCAGCGTAGGTCAGAATCTTTTCCACAGTTTTGAGTCATTTAATATTCAGACGGGAGAATCTGTTTTTTTCCTCAGCCCTGCAGACATCAACCATATATTTAGCAGAGTGACCGGCGGCAGCGCTTCAGAAATCGATGGTGTCTTAGGTACCCTGGGCTCTGATGCAAATCTATTTTTGATCAACCCAAATGGTATCGCCTTTGGTCCTAACGCCAGTCTAGATGTACAGGGCTCATTGATAGCAACAACCTCTGACACGGTTGAATTAGGGCCAGACGGAGTATTTAGAGCTACCCAATAAATAAATCATCCTATAATGGTCAGAGCAATCGACTATTTCTAAATCAGCTCTGTGGCATCCACGTCTCTTGAATTAACGGATTCTCTCAAAGGCCTATTTATAGAAACCGCTAAACAGCTGAAGGG
>JBCCJR010000062.1:0-17378 GCA_039045805.1 Cyanobacteria bacterium P01_C01_bin.118 | reverse complement strand
CGGCGCTTTTAGCACAAGTATTTCATCCCAGTGCTCAATACTTCACGGCATCGAGTGGAGAACTGCTGCAGGAGAAATAACATGCCCTACGTAAATATCAAAATCACCCGAGAAGGTGCCACAACTCAGCAAAAAAAACGACCTGATTAAGGGGGTTACAGATCTTCTCGTGAATGTGTTGAACAAAGCCCCTCCCTTACATGACCTTAAAGGAGACTAACGCAAAGACTGTAGCTGCCAGGTATGATCTTCTTCCAGGCGTAGTATCGACTGATGATACTCTTCCAAAGACTTACGATGGCCTACGCTAAGATATGCAGTTTTAGTCGCGGCTAGATGGCTGTACAGCTGTTTTTCATTATCTCGATCTAACGCGCTAGTAGCCTCGTCTAGAATGGTGTACTTGGGCTGGTGCAATAGCACTCGAGCAAAGCTGAGGCGCTGTTGTTCCCCTAGAGATAATACATCGCTCCATTCTTCCTCAGCATCAAAGCCGCTAAACCGTTCGTCCAAATCAGGGAGATTAACTTGTTTGAGAGCTCCTTTAAGCTGAGTGTCATCTAGCTCGATATCGGGATAGGGGTACAGTAATTGCTGCCGCAGGCTGCCCAGAATCATATAGGGTTTCTGGGGGAGAAATAATAGCTGATCGAGTTCGGGGCGTTGGATGGTGCCGGTGCCGGAGTTCCAGAGACCTGCGATCGCACGCATCAACGAACTCTTGCCACAGCCGCTAGGACCGACTACCAATAGGGAACTTTGACTGCCCAATTCCAGGGACAACTCTTCGATCAATGTACGTTGGTAGTTTGGCGTTTGCAGCGTCAAATTCTTGAGCATCAGTTCCGGTGCCACTTCACTGGCAATAACTGGAGTTTCCAGCTCTTTAGGTGTCGCCACTGTCTCTGTATCTTCCGTCCGCTCGGAACCCTCAACGGTATCCTCAACCTGTCCCAAAGAGCTAGCAAAGTCATAAAGACGATCAATTCCAGCACCAAAGGCCGTTAATGACTGAAACCGGGCAACAATCAGATTCAAAGAAAAGAAAACACGGATAAATGCCCCCTGGGCTTCGCTGACTTTGCCCACTTCCACATCGCCACTAAAAATGCCGGGGGCAACCACCAGGGCCGGTAGGATAAAGGGAATAAATTCATAGGCGTTGGTCACACCATTTAGCCCCAGCTCCCAACCTAGCAAATTTTTATAATTGTCAAACGCTGCCATAAATCGATTGTTCACCTGGGCTGATTCCTGGGCTTCTCCTTGATAAAAGGCAATGGCTTCAGCATTCTCGCGCACACGCACCAGGCTAAAACGAAAATTAGCCTCTCGTTTAAGCTGTTCAAAATTTAGTCTTACTAGGGGTTGACCAAATACTCCCACGGTGGCCAGGGTACCAACAATGGCATACCCCAAGAGAAATAGGACTAACTCTTTAGAAATTCCCAGCAGCACCCCACTAAAGGCAATAATCTCTAGAACAGAATCGGATAACACCAGGGCCAGGGTGAGGGACTCTTGGGTAAAGTTTTTTACATCCTCGGCGATCCGCTGGTCTGGGTTGTCAATATCAGGGTTGGACTGATTGATACGGTAAAAGGCACGGTCGGTAAAATAACGTTGGACAAAATCAGTGGTGAGCCAGCGTCGCCAGGCCAGACCCAGACGATCCCGTAGATAAGTATAACCCGCCAACAGTGGGGCATAGACCACTAGCACACCGATAAAGATAATCACCGTCTGCCAAAAACGAGATTCATTTTTAGTAGACAGGGCTGATATCAGTTCCCCTCGTTGATTGTTGAGGACAACGCTGAGACCGGTATAGGCCAATAAAAGTAGAACAATAAGGAGAAGTAGACCCCGAGCTTTCCATTTTTCATCGCTGAACCAGTAGGTTTTGGCAATGGTCCAAAAACGTTGAAAAATTTGAACGTTAAAACGTTTCATTAAGCATAAAATTCAATTAAACATAGCAAAAACATAACAGAAATTGACAAATCAAAATAAAGCGCACAGGCCAGATAGGGCCACTTCAGCCTGGATTTTTGTTATTAATGCCGTGAAGACGATGAGGTTTAAGACTATCAGCATCAGGAGTGTATGCACCTGCTCTTCTTGTAGGCCATCTAGGTTCATCTTTCTAGTGATAGAAACTGCTTACGGAGTTTAGCCACATTCACTTCAAAAGCAGGGACGAAGCAGCAATTCTTAAAGCTTATTAGACAAACGCATACATTTGAATGAATTCGGAATTTTGAATGCGGAATGCGGAATTTGCCTCCTTTCCGACCTCCGACCTCCGACTTCATCCTCCCCCAAACACTAACCTTGCCAGCTGATACGTGCCGGCTGTTTCTAAAATCTCTCCTGACTGGCTCGCACCAATGGCGATCAGAATCTCGTCTGGATGGCCTACTACTAACGCTTGGCCTGTAGTCCGTAGTTGTTCTGAGTCGGGGTTGTATACATAAAGTACCGGGCGCTGGGTGTAAAATACTAGGCTGGGTTTCATAAAGCCCACCATGGCCAATGTCTCATCGGGCTGCTGGCGAATGGTCTGGGCAAGCTGACGTAGGGGCAGCTGACGCTGGTTGTTAGCAATGGTGGCGACGGGCAAAATCGAAACTGCCGTAAAGGCTAAGAAAGCGATAAAGCTGACGGCCCACATCCAGCGTACTCGACGCATTAGCAATAGTCCCAGCCCCACCAGGGTAGCCCCACCCCACACAATCGAGCCGTATAGCATAGCGCCAGAGTCTCTCACCAAGGCTGGAAAGTCTGGCATCACAGGGTCGCCACCAATCCAATTAGGGGTGAGATAAGACGCTACGGTCAGAATGGCAAAAAACACAATGCTCAGCACCGCACTTAGCCAGGTACCCCGCTGTTTGGGACCGGCCCACATTAACCCCACCATGATGGCGGCGGCTGGCATTAGAGGGAGCACATAGCTGGGGAGTTTAGTGACAGCCGCTGTAAAAAAGCAAAAGATGGCCAAAAACCAAATTAGGGCAAAAAGTCCCAGCTGTTTTTCCCTGGGCTGTCGTCGCCAGTAGCCGATGGACCAGGGACGCAGCCTGGCTATGGCAAAGGGTAGCCCTGGCGACCAGGGTAAAAAACCGACGGCGACGACAACAAAGTAAAAGTACCAGGGAGCGGCGTGACCATTCACCACATCGGTAAAGCGCTCGTAATTGTGATAGCCAAAAAAGCTGTCTATATAAGTCTGGCCGTGAATGGCGGTGACGGCAATAAACCAGGGCACCGTCAACACCAGCACCAGCAGACTCCCCTGGAGTAGTTTTACTTCTTTGAGTAGGGTGCGGATCTGGCCCATATAGGCGGCAAATAAAAACACCACCAGTCCTGGAATCACGGCCCCTACGGGACCTTTATCCAGGACGGCCAGCCCCACAAATGTATAGGCTCCGTAGTACCAGCTGGCTATGCCCCCCTGGGCATAGCCCCAGAAAAAACACAGCAGCGCCGCCCCCATACAGCCGGACAGCAGCATGTCTGACACCCCCGTGCGCGCCCATACAATGGTTTCGGGATGGAGGGCCATGGCCACCGCACCGACCACCGCCGCCAGGGTAAAGGCTTGTTTCTTATCGGGTAAATCGGCGGACTGTTGACCATGGGGATAGCCAAACCGCTGCAGGGTGTAAAAGCTAAATCCGGTCAGTCCCGCTGCGGCCAGGGCGGACGGCAGTCGCACCCCCCATTCGTTTACACCAAAAACATGAAAACACAGGGCCATGGCCCAGTACACCAGGGGCGGTTTATCAAACCGGGTGGTCTCGTTAAAATAGGGCGTAATCCAATCGCCGGTAGCGTACATCTGACGGGCGGCTTCGGCAAATAGGGGCTCCGTTTCGTCCCATAGGCTGATGCTGCCCAGCTGCCAAAAAAAGGCGACAAATAGGGTAATGAGGACGGTGGCGATCGCAACGCGATGGACAGACGACGATGGAGCCATGGCAATTCTCTAATGCGGCGCGCTAGCTGACGCCTACAGAACACCGTTTAGTTTACTGTGCGGCGGTCGTATCGACAGTGGGAATAGGCCGGGGCAAATAGCGTCCCCTCAGGCCATAGGCCACTAAACCCAGGGATTCTCGCAGGGTGAGCAGTCGCCGATAGCGTAACCCCAGCTCATCGGGGAGGGGACTGGCATAGGGAATCACTTCAAAGCCATAGCTGCGAAAGACTAGCTGCGATCGCAAAAGATGGGTGGGATCGCTCACCAGAATGATGGACTTGACCTCGGTGGGTAACAGCTGCTGCGCCGTGTAGCGAGCATTTTCCTCCGTCGTCCAGGAGCAGTTTTCCCCCGATATTTTGCTGGGGGGGACACCGATATTGACCAACATTCTGGCCAGGGCGGGGGCATCGTCCCGACCGCTGACAAATACTTGGGGAGCCGAGTCCTCTCTGATCAGTTCTGCCGTCAGCAGCGCTCGACTGGCCCGTAGCCATCGCCCCCGGCCCAGCACCACCAACGCATCAGCGGTTTGGCCATCATAGGTGGGAACAAGGCTGGCCAGCAGCGGCTCGCCAATTAACAAAGGCGATACACTCACCAACAGCGCCAGGGGAAATCCCCACAGCCATAGTTGTTTGACAGACCGGCCCCGGTTTAGCAGCGACAGCCCCTGCATAAACAAGCCGCTGAGGATCAGAAAACCCAGCAGCAGCAGTCCTCCTATTACCAGCAGGTGCACCGGTGAACTCAGCAGCCAGCGCAATCCAAAGATCAATAACTGTCGCCAATAGTTGACGGTAATATCCTGGGGACAGTCATTAAAAATTGACTCAAATACCATGCTTGCTCGACCGAGTTGGCTGCCTACATTTTGCAGAACACAGCCAGGAATGTCAGCGGTACAGCGCCGCTGAATTAGTCTTTGTACGCTACTACAGCCACGTCCCAAGGACAATGGCAATTTCGACATCTCTACAAAAACGACAAAATTGCCTGGGCGGTCTCTTTAGGTTTCTCTAAATGGGGAACATGACCACAGTCGGGCACCCACACCAGCTGGTTTTGGGGAATCGTTTGTTGAAAGCGTTTAGCGTCTTTGGTGCCAAGGATCTTATCCCGTTCTCCCCAAACAACCAGAGTGGGAGCCTCAATCTTTTGGATATAGTTGCTTAAAAAGTTATAGCCACCGCTTTTGGTAAAGGCGATCAGGGCTTCTTTCCAGGCGGGCATTTGTAAATGCAGGGCGGCGCAAAGCTCAGCATCGGGGGTGACGAGGGTGCGATCGCAATAGGCCTGCTGGCTAATCCGTCGTCGCACCCCCGGATTTTTCAAAAATGCGGTCGCCCAGCTATCCAGGGGGGGCACCATAAATTTCCCCATAGCTGGCCCCGCGGCAAACCCAGCACTATCCAACAGCACCAGCTTTTTCACCGCCGCTGGAAAAGCCAGGGCAAAGTCAATGGCCGCCGCCCCACCCATGGAGGCCCCCGCCAGAATCATCGGCTTGCCAATGTGCTGCTGCCAAAAATTATAAAGATGCTGTTTAATCGCCGCTGGAGTCATAGGAGCTCCAGAGGTGCGGTCTGTAAACCCAAAACCCAGCAGATCCATGGCCCATACCTGCGCCCCAGGAGCCAGCTGCGGCACCAGCCGCCGAAATTCAAACAGGGAACTATCAAATCCGTGGATCAGCAGAATCGGCGTCCCCGACCCGGCACAGACATAGCTGGTAGCAATGGGCTGTTCGGTCAGATCGGTGGACACATCAGCAAACTGGATCTGGCGGGCCAGGGCCACCGATGTATCTTCGGTCAGATGCTGAGCATCAGCGGGCAATTGGGTCACTATCAAAACAGTTGGAAAAAGTACAAACGCACGTTTTCCATTATCCATGGCCAGGCCCGGTGGGGGGAATTTGGAATTCGGAATTTGGAATTCGGAGGTCGGAATTCCAAATTCCGAATTCTCTTTTTTGTTTAGATCGCTGCAAAGCCGAAGGTAACGTTGAACTGGCGGCACCAGATGACAGCAGATTGGAAATCATCAACAGAAATATCTTCGGGAATCTCATAGCGCTGACTACCGTCAATAGACTGTAGGTCCCCTAGGTTGACAAACTTTTCAGAACTATAGCTTTCAGGGGTAGCTTCTTTATGGAGTAATACAAATAGATCAGGACCACTTTCGGTACTGAATGTTTCATCAAATTCGAGATAGCGCTTACCATTCTCTTCAACAATGGTGGCACCACCCACAGTGTTACTAGAAACAGTTTTGAAGTTGCCAGTAGCTGCCGCTGCTGCACAGGGATTTGCTGCTGCTGCACAGGGATTTGCCGCTGCCGCACAAGGGTCAGCTGCACAGGGATTTGCTGCACAAGGGTTCGCTGCTGCCGCGCAAGGATCAGCCGCACAGGGATTTGCTGCTGCTGCCGCACAGGGGTCAGCTGCACAAGGGTTAGCCGCTGCTGCACAGGGATCTGCCGCGCAAGGGTTAGCCGCACAGGGATTAGCCGCTGCACAAGGATTTACCGCCGTTGCTGCACAGGGATTAGCCGCACAAGGATTCGCATAAGCGGGCTGAAAGCTCATCGCTGCAGTACCAACGGTGAGCATAGAAGACATAGCCAGCGCAGCAAAGTAAGTAAGTTTCATAGTGTTTGTTGAGGAAAGTAGCTAGAAGAATTTTGAAATGCCAGACGTAACCGGCTCTACGGGTATTAGTTAACAGGGGTAATCTGAAGCTCTCCTGAGTAAAAAGACCAATTAAATAAGCTTTGGCTTAAAAAATGTTTTTATACAGGAGATTTGCGTCAGGAATGTAAAATGCAGTGCCTACTGTATCTTTAAGGCAAGCACTGCATTGATATATAGTTGGAGAGAAGCAAAACCGGTTGCTTGGGGTCCCTCCGAGTTCCCCAAACCCTCATGGCTAGGGCCGGGAGGCCGCCCTAGAACCCGGCCTACTGGGTTATCCTCAATGGCATAAATAGGGGTTACGGCGGGGACGATTAATTAGGTTATCGCATTGTTGTTTGGCACGACGTTGTTGGAAAATCTTTTCCATCGTAATTCCAAACAGTGGATACGGATATTCCGGAGGGTGAGCACGGCTCACCTCTACATAGAGCATGCCTCAAGAATCTCGTCTCGTCTTAAGCCACATTCAAATTAACCACCAATCCATGTCTCGATAAATAATCCTCAAACTTATGAACATCCACCGAACCACTCTGATCCGCATCTAAAATCGCAAACAGCCGTTCAGCAATATAAGGACGAATATCCTCAGCATTGCGCTGACCGGTCGTTTCATCCTCAATAAATTGCAGCAGCGCCACCAGTTCACCTTTATCCAACGAACGACTATTATCCGTATCAAAATGTTGAAACAACCGATGAGCTTCTTCAGATGCCATTCGTGAAGAACGCATCGACTCTCTTAACATGCGTCGAGTAAACACATTCATAAAGAAAAGCTGTTCTATCAGTGGAAAGAAGAAGAAGCCAAAAGCAGCCCAGAAAACAGCATACTGTAAGACAGGCGCATCTTTCATCACGTTGGCACCGCTGAGCAGTGATGCCCAAAGAAAGAAGTTAGGGGTAACCAATAACAGATAAGCATCCTGGGCTTCTGCTTTATTGGCCCACTTTTTGGGCAGTAAAACAGCAAGGGCGGCTAATCCCCGCATCAGTAACAAACTGGATAAAGCAATGCCTAACTGTTGCAAACAGGCCAGGGAACTTTTGGCATCGGTTCCTAGAAAGACATCTGAAATTAAATGGGCAGGAGTAAACTGCACCCCAGCAGAGAAGGCCATAATGGCTCCGGCAAAAATCCCGATAAATTTCCAGTTTTTGCTATGGTGATTGGACTCCACTGGGGATTTAGTACGCCATAGCTGAGCGATCATCCCAGGAATCACCAAACCAAACACCAAAATAATGTAGAAAACCTCCAGGCTGGTGGGACTAATGGGGAGCATCACCGTGGAGAACAAACTAACCAGAGCCACCGAAACAAAGATAGAAAGGGTTTTTGACAATACCGCCGATGGGTAGAGATTGCCACCCCAAAGGATGGACATGACTGGTGTGGACAAGGCTGGCGGCACCATCCAAAACAGCACCCATAACACTTTATAAAGATCGTCTGGTCCTTGATAGATTAATCCCGATAGCAGTAGGGCAATGCCTCCACCCCACCGCAATAACATCCAGCCATTGACAACGGTAGTTACAGTTCTAGACACCTTACGACGACTGGCCCGCAGGTCAATATCCAGATAGGCATAAAAAGTAGAAATAGCGAGACAGGTGAGAATAATACCGATAAAGAGAATAGAGGGAATTGAAATCGTAGGAATAACGGATTTCATCCCTACACCTGTAATAAAGGCAAAGGCACTCAGACCAATGCCCCACATAGTGGCCAGGTCATTTACTTTTTTGCGCAGAGATGCAGATCCGCTGGATTCTTTACGCTGAAAGTTAACCAATGCTTCTCGGCTTAAAGCTTTACCATTGGGTAGCTTAAGATGATGATATTCGGTGGCAGGCAAGCCGCTTAAGTATAACGCTAAGGGTTCTAAAACATATTGATGACAGACAACTAGAACGTTTTCACCACGCTCTAGCCGAGGCACGATGGCTTCTTCATAAAATTGAGCGACACGGTTATAAACCTGTTGAATACTCTCACCGGAGGGAGGCGTTTCATTGTGGGAATGCAACAGCTCTTCAAACCCTTCATATCCCAAAGCCAGACGTAGCAGATTCTTATTGCGCGTAGCAAAAATGCCAAAAGACTTTTCACCAATACGATGATCGATTTGGGGTTCAATATCTGGAGAACTCAGAGCTCCACTGACCGCCAGGGCAATATCGCAAGTTTGGCGGGCTCGCTTAAGGTGAGAAACATAGACAGCATCAAAGGTGATGCCTTTTTTCTTAATGTCATCACCAGCCTGTCGGGCCTGCATTTTTCCAAATGCAGTTAGCTCAACATCCAGTACCCCTGCAAAAATATTACGCTCGTTGCTGGTACTTTCGCCGTGACGAACAAAGTAAACGGTCCCTTGACGAACAGACGCCGCTGGTTTTACCGGTGGTAGAGTCGCTGCTGGCCCAGAGGCAATCGGGATCGGTGTAACTGAAACCATTGTCTTACTAATTAAAAGGTGGGCATCGAACAACTCTGGGGAATAATATTTGCCCTATCACTGAGAACAAACTTTTAGCTTAAAGCAGTGTTTCTCAGTGATAGGGCTACTACAGGGAATCACAGGGCATAGCACCCATGAATTTCAAGCTCAGGTAAGGATTATCGCCTTTCTCGCTTTACAATGCTTAATCTCAGGTTTCTAGCTGAGATTAACGGGACGATTAGCTGAGCAAAGCCTGATACTTTTCTGAAAAATTCCGAAGTTAACGTTATGTCTGCACCTCAGACTATGCCGAAGAGTAATGAATTTAAGGCTTCTAGTGGATTGCCAAGATAAAAATTATGGATCGATAGATTTTATTTATCGGTAAAAACTATCACGCAAAGAGATTTGTAGTAAAAGATACTATCCAAATCTCTACAGCTGCAACAGTGATTTTTAACGCATAGGGCATCGATACAAGCTATTAGCGTCTGTAAAGACTGGAGACGACCATGCAGCGATTAGTTACACGTTTTTTCAACCGGCGTAAGTTTTTTACAGTTAGTGGTTTAGCGATAGGTTCTTTGGCACTGGCTGTTGCCTGTGCTCCTCAGGCGGAAGTGACCAACGTTGTTGAAGAAGCGACAGAGACCGTTACCGAAGTAGCTGCAGCACCAACATCTGATTTACCCAAGGTAAGAGTGGGTTTTCAGACCGGTGATATCAACAACATCACCATGGTTGCTGCTAAAGAAGGCTACTTCGAGAAAGTTGGACTGGATGTTGAACTGGCTCCCTACTCATCCGGAGGAGCCATGGTGCCCGCCCTGGCAGCGGATGAAGTGGACATTACCTGGTTTTTCCCCTTTCCGTCGCTAACGGCCTTTGCCACCGGTATTGATATTGAAGTGGTTTTGTTAGACCATGCGCCATTAACAGCAGAACGACTGATTGCAGGAGACTCGGCAGCGGATGTGGCTGGCTTAGCGGGTAAAACCATCGGGGTAACCATCGGTACCTCCGGGCATCATTCTTTGCTTGCTGCCATCGATCAGGCAGGGATTGCTCAAAGTGATGTCAACTTAGTAAACCTCAAGCCTTCAGAAATGGCAGCGGCCTTTTCTGCTGGTAAGATTGATGCCGCTTGGACCTGGGAGCCCGCTGCCGGTAAGCTCAACGAGCTGGGGGGTAAGGATATTGCCACTGCAAAATCCATTGGTGCCTATGCTGTTGCACTGTGGGCCGTGCGTAAAGAATTTGCTGAGGAGAACCCTGAGGTGATGACCAAGTTTATGGAAGCTTGGGATATGGCTCAGCAGGATTATCTGGCCGATCCAAAGTCTGGTCAAAAATGGGAGGCTGAGCGTTTGAACCTCACACCAGAAGAATTTGGAGCCATGGTGGGTCGTCAAGGTTCGACAGTGGTGTTAATGGAGGACCAGCTGACGGATGAATGGCTGGGTACCCCCGGACAACCTCAAGCCACTAACCTGTACAAAGCCTATGAACAATATGGCACATTCCTGGTGGACCAGGGTCGTTTAGACAGTGTTCCAGAGGATTTAGCACCGCTGATTAATTCGTCCTATGTGGCGGAATACCTTGAGTCGAAGTAGTCGTTACTTGGATAAATTATCAGTTGTTGCTCCATGGCAAAATCTCCTGTCCAATCTGTTGGTTCCCTCAATCGTCATGCTCAGCCGGAGAATTCTTCGGCTGACATTATTTCCCTGGAGGGAGTGTCCTTTGGCTACAGTCGTAAGCGGCTGGTGCTGCAAGACTTAGACCTGACGATCCGACAGGGAGAATTTTTGACATTGTTGGGTCCTTCTGGATGTGGCAAGTCAACCATCTTGAATCTGATTGCCGGATTTTATAAACCCCTTCTGGGAACCGTTACCCACGGAGGAGAGGAGATTAAAGGGCCCTCTGCCAGACGGGGTGTGGTTTTTCAAAGTAATGCTCTGTTTGATTGGATGACGGTTGAGCAAAATATTGGCTTTGGCTTTCGGTTTCAATCCATTTCCAAATATGAGAAACGAAAACGGGTCGAGACTATTATTGGCCTGGTGGGACTACGGGGCAATGAGCGGAAATATCCGTATCAGCTGTCGGGGGGCATGCGACAGCGGGTAGCTGTCGCGCGCTCCATGGTGGTGCAGCCAGAGATTTTACTAATGGATGAACCCTTTGCCGCTGTTGATGTACAAACCCGTGAAGGGCTACAGGAAGAGTTGTTAAAGCTGCATGAACAGGTGGCTGGAGCCATTTTATTTGTTACTCACAGTATTGAGGAGGCAGTTTTTCTAAGCGATCGCATCATAATTTTGGACCGCAATCTAGGCGGCATCGCCCATGATATATCGATTCATCTACCCGAACCTCGTTATACCGCAATGAATCGAGTATCAGACGCATTTAACCAATACCGGACAGACCTGTATTTAAAAATGAAAGCCATCATCTAGGAGGGTGGGCACGGCCCACCCCCGTCACGGCCCACCCAGCAAAATTTGCATACAAAGGACACCCTATGCAATTAAAAATGTCCAAATCCGACAACGTGTCTGCGTTTAAAGGTCAAGACCTCCAAACCCAGGCATTACGAGAAAAGGTAATGTTGTTTTGCGTTGCGATCGCAATCCCCACCATCATCCTGATCCTCTGGGAACTCACCACCCGCATGGGCTGGGTTGATGAACTCTTTCTCCCCAGTTTGTCTGGCATCGTCACCGAGTTCCTAGCCATGATTCGAAAAGGTTATGCAGGCACTCCGTTACTGAGTCATGTTTTAGGCAGCCTACGGCGAGTATTTACCGCCTTTGGCATTGGTACCGCTGTAGGGTTACTGCTGGGTTTATTAATGGGCTACTACAAGTATGTTCGCGCTGCCTTTTATGTTGTCACCGAGCTACTGCGACCTATTCCTCCTCTGGCATTTATCACCCTGTTTATCCTTTGGTTTGGCATTGGGGAAGTCTCCAAAGTGTTGATCATCCTTTATGCCGGGTCCTTGATCGTGATGCTCAATACCATGGCAGGGGTGCAGTCCTGTCCAAAGGATAAAATCCTGGCAGCCCGTACATTAGGAGCCAACGACCTGGCCATTTTTCTCTATGTGATTTTGCCTGCGGCACTACCCAGCATCTTTACCGGTATGCGTGTGGCACTTTCCGTTGATTTTGGCATTTTAGTCGCTGCCGAACTGTTGGCAGGGGATTTAGGTATTGGCTATATCATCCAGGATGCCAGCACCTTTTTTAATGTAGAAGGCTTGTTTGTCGGTATTTTGATGATTGGCTTTTTTGGGGTGATATCAGACTTTTTGCTCAGAATAATTGCAGCACGGGTTGTGCATTGGCAGGGGTGATTGTGAAGAGTGAAAAGGCTAGACGTTAAATTCAGTACTTAGTGCCAAAACTGATAACTTATCCCCTCCTAGGCTACGGTGTATACATAAGTCAGAGAGAATGGCTAAAACCCTAAATTTCAGTAGTTTCAGGACCTTGCCAATGGTTCCCCTTACCAAGGGGAACCGTCAGGGAGGGGTCTGGATCACCTGCGCTAACGACCGAAGACCCCTCCGTTGGTTCCCCTTACCAAGGGGAACCGCTATTCGTCATGCTCGATGCGAATAATCTTCCAGTTGTGTATACACAGTAGCCCTCCCAGGAGGGGATTTAACTAGATTTTGATAAAAGTTCTTTTCTATTTAAGTCTTTCTTTGCCGCTTGTAGTGTTAACCATTTGTTTTAGGAGTGCATTCAATGTTAGAAACCCTCACGGCTCAATCAGAACTGACCGATCTACAACAGAAAGTGTTGGCTGGCATTACCCAAGAGAAATGCGTACAGCTGATCAAAGATCTTGTACCCACCGGTCAACCAGGATGTGGCAACTCCATTGACCCAGAGTTTCCGATGGCCCATGAAGAAGATATTTCCAGGCAAGTGGGACAACATCTGCAGTCACTGGGTCTGGATGTCGAATGGGTGGCTGCCATTGAAGGACGTCCCAATGTTGTGGGTCGATGGAATGATGGGCTGCCTGGCCCCTCTTTGATTTTTAACGATCACCTGGATACCTATCCATCCTGCGATCCGGCAGAATGGCATATGTCTGGCCACAATCCCTATAACGCCACTCTTCAAGGCAAATATCTCTACGGTCGTGGCACGTCGGATACCCGTGGCAATATGACCTGTCAACTGATTGCTATTGAGATGTTGCGTCAGGCGGGAGTAAAGATTAATGGTGAGCTGATCTGTGCCTATACTGTCGACGAAGAACGCCATGGTAGGGCAGGGGCGCTACACCTGCTCAATGACTATGGGTTAACTGCCGACTATGAGATTACGGCGGAGCCCACCTCCTGGACTGATGGGGATGATTGGGGCATTGGCATTGCTCTAGCCCACTCAGGCTTATGTTTAGTGGATATTGAGACAACAGGGGTGAGATCTCATATCTGGCGACCCGATGAAGGGGTGAATCCTATTTTACATATGGCTCAGCTAATTGAGAAATTGCGTAACACCACGTTTACCCATGAAGCGCCGCAAATTTATGGTCCTACACAGCCCAGTATCTGTCCGGTGAAGATTGAAGCGGGAAAGATTGGTGAGGGTCAGTTTACGCCTCCTTCTTGTAAGGCCAGAGTATGGGTGATTGGTCTGGTCCCTGGCATGACCTATGCGTCAATTGTGCAGGATATGGAGAAGGTGATTTCTCAGCTGCAGGAGGAGGATCCCACCTTCCAGGCGACGATTACTAAGGTGGAGGGAGAAACCTTTGTGCCTGCCTCCATAGAGGTTTCAGAAGATGCCGAACATGTACAGGCATTGTCGAGGGCGTATCAGCAGATTTTAGGCAAAGACCCAATACTCTATCGGAAGAATGCTTACTGCGATACGTTGAGGTTCTCCCACAGTGGAATTCCCTCCATTACCTTTGGGCCGGGGGAGGACGGTTGGCCTCCGGTGAATGAGTTTATCGATATGGACAAAGTGGTGGCCGCAACCAAGATCTACGCTTTGTTTTTGTTGGACTTTTTCAAAGTGGAGAAGGTCTAGTTTTTTATAGTGCGCGCACTACTTTAGTTTTTTCAGTGTTATCAACTCACACACGCCCTGGCTTTGCTGGGGCATTTTTTATTGCGATCGCATGCTGCTTGCTAAATAGCTCAGCGGCAACCGTCTCTACGGATTCCTCCCAAAAAAAATCAGGCTTGCTTTTTGGGCTTAGTAACTTGCAGCTGTCGCTATACCAGGGGGAGAAACGGGAATATTGTTCCAATGAACGAAACACGACGTGAGTCTCCCTAAATCATTTATCTAAATGCCTATGCTCTATTGTAGTCTCACGTTCACTCAAGAGTTCTTCGATGCGCTGATCGACAGCCAGTGGCTCCAGAATTCCTTTTGTGACTAATAGCTTTTCGCAAGCTCTTACCCAGCGTTCATAATACGAACTCGTATCGGTGGATTCATGTTCAGCTGTTGTAATTTCCTGCGAAAACTGGTCAGTCCACTCAGACCAACTATACCTGTGAGTATTCGCTAATTGATTAACCATGGCAAAGGCCCTGGCCTCCCAAGGAGCCTGAAAAACAGGTTCATTATCTGTTTGCAAAGGATCAGACAGAGGCAATTTATTGTTTGAAGAACTAGCCATCAGTTTATTCGTCTACAGCCTCTAAATGGTCATCAAATAAATCAATATAGAGACTATCTTTTGGTGAGGCATCCAGCCCCCAAAGCTCTTGGGCCGCAAACCGAACGCTATAAACATGTTGCGGTTTTTCAGATAGTCGTTGTCCCATGGTGTCTGGAAAAACATAAACACCGTGGTCTTTAACAACTTCGCCGATCTTACCTCGAACATAGCGAGGCAAACGCGTGTAGGTTTTGGGATGTACGACTTTGGCCTTCACTACATCGCCCACCTGAAACTGAGCGGGTAAATCACTTTCTGCTTGACAACTTGCTCCCTCGTTTAAGAGAGTAACAGCGTCATGGGCCGTCATGGGTTGGTTGGAAGTTTCTATAGGCATTGTGAAAGGATGAAGGCGGAAGGCGGAAGGATGAAAGGGTGGAGGAGAGGGGGCTAGGGGGAGAGGGATTCTGCCTCAGTAAGTTCAGCAATTCTGGCTTCAATTTCGTCTTGGCTAATGAGATTATGATCAGCGAGTAAAAGTTCTAACGCATACAACCAGCGTTCGTAATAGCTAGAACTCAAATACTCACCAGCCGGTATCCGTTCTGACGCATGACGGGTTTCATCCACTGGAAAGTAATTGATAAAGGTGGCAAAACTCATGGCAAACACCTTAGCTTCCCACTCACTGTGAAAAACCGGTTCATCTTCCTCAATGGGAACTGGACCTAGACCATGCATACCACCAAGATCGTGGGGACCGTTCATAATACCTCCTAAGCCGCAAGAGAGGTGGGTTGACTGGGCAATTGAACCTTAGCGGTGCCAATCATGGCATTACGTGTTACCAATGCTGCCAGGGATTCTTCGGACCAGCCTTCTGTACCAGCAGGACGTTCTGGCAAGACAAGGTAGCGCAGATCGGCATTACTATCCCATACCCGCACTTCCACATCTTCAGGAATCTCTAAACCAAACTCTTGTAGAACTTTGCGGGGTTCAATCACCGCCCGAGAACGGTAGGCAAAGGACTTATACCAGGTGGGAGGTAACCCTAAAATTGCCCAGGGATAACAGGAACAGAGGGTACAGACTATCAAGTTATGCACATCAGGCGTATTTTCCACCACCACCATATGCTCACTGGAAAATCCCGTTAGCCCCAGTTCTGAAATAGCGTCTGTACCATCGACTAACAGGCGTTGCTTAAACTCAGGATCAGCCCAAGCTTTTGCAACAATTTGGGCACCAATGTGGGGACCCACCTTATGCTCATAGTTATCAATAATCCTATCTAGAGCGGCTGGGTCAACAATTCCTTTCTCCACCAACAGCGACTCAATAGCTTTAACCCGTAAAGCAATCTCAGATTCAGGACGATGGTGATGAGATGTCATGACTCTAGTTAATTGAGAGGTTCATTGAAACTGACAAATTTGTAACTTGATATTCTGATTAGGTGGAATAGTCTTGCAAACGATCCTATCAAGATTAGATTAAATAAGAAGTCTGTATGAGCATAGTCTTCGGAACAAAGTTTAACAAGGTAATGCGCCCATATTTTTTAATCTGCCCCAATGAGGAATTCCATGGTTGTAGTTGATACCTATACCCATCCATTCAATCTTCCACTCCATCAAACAGCGTTACTTGTCATTGATATGCAAAATGACTTTTGCCACCCTGATGGGTTTAATGGCAGTGAGTTAGGGTTGGATATGACGGCTGTTCGAGCGATTATCCCCGCCGTTCAATCTTTAGTGAACTGGGCCAGACAAACAGGGCTTAAGATCATTTTTACTCGCGAAAGCCATGCGCCCGATTTATCGGATCTATCCCCTAGCAAAAAGACACGCTATGCCAATGCGGGATCACCCATCGGACAGGCGGGTAAAATGGGGCGATTCCTGGTTAGGGGAGAGCCTGGAGCTGCCCTGATCGAAGAGCTGCAGCCGTTAACGTCAGAGGAACAGCTCGACAAACCGGCCCACTCTTGTTTTGTAAATACGGCCCTTGAGAAAATATTAGAGGCTGATAACATTACCCATCTCTTAATTGTGGGCGTCACGACAGAATGTTGCGTTTTGGCCACCTATCGCCATGCCAGTGATTTAGGATATTACTGCTTGCTACTAGATGATTGCTGTGCTGCTTTTGATCCGAAGGATCATGAGGCTACGGTGCATATCCTTCAGTCGGAAGGCGGAGTTTTGGGCTGGGTTGCCCACTCCTCAAAACTGTTTGAAGCCACAGCCGTTTGATTAACCCAAACCCCTTTAGCTCAAACCCATACCGAGGCTAAACCTCTGAGCTGAGCCCAACAATTCTATAAAAAAGAATGCAAGACTTAATGAATTCGTAGCTAGCTAATGCGTTTTTGCGAATTAAGTAAGTGTGATGTTCGATTTTTTACTGAAAGTGTTTCGTCAGTTACAAAAAACACCTATTGAGTCATCTACTCTCAGGGTAATGCTTTGAGCAGTAAGCGTTCATATTCCAATCAACAAAATAAGCCAAGAGTTAACAAGCTGGCGAGCGAGGTATCTATGGTGAGGTCTACTTCTTTATTAATAGGGCGAATAGCGG
>JBCCJR010000061.1:0-17399 GCA_039045805.1 Cyanobacteria bacterium P01_C01_bin.118 | reverse complement strand
TTGCCATAGAGTTCAGGGGTCCAGTCCCAGTCTAAACCTGTATCAGCAAATGCTTGATTAAAGGCGGGCCGATGGCCATCCCGCTCAGTTTCCGCCAGGGTGCCATCCACATCAAAAATCAACGCCTTTAGCTCTGCCACAGATTTCTCCTATGCAATCTCATCTCCAGAGCTGATCTTACCGCCATTAGGAAACCATCCCGTAGATACCAGACAACATACTCCCACCTATTACCCATTATTAGGTTTGCATGCAATGCCTACTCACGCTTCACTCCTCACCAATCACCTTTTAAAACTTCTCCACCCGTAGGATTTGCTACAAACCTCAACCTAGCGAACTTGATATGTTGTAAATGGACGACTGAATTGGCTTTAACCGACGGGTTCCTTGATGGCGAATTTTACCGGTAATGGCTTAGTTTCACTGTCGTTCACATACTCATGTGCCTAGTCAGGCATTTCTCGAAGCGTTTCAAAAAAGCTCTGCCGCAAGGTTGGGCTTTTTTCTTTTTTCTCGGCAGCTGAGCACAGTCGAAGCTTCGACTGTGCTCAGCTTGCGGTGGTCTGTTTAATACCCTCGTTGAATATCAACCTGGTTAAGCAAGGGTTGTCCAGCTATCATCCGTCGGTAGTTCTCAACAATCTGAGGGGCTACAGAAACCGGGTCTGTGAGGCTGGCAATGTGGGGGGTAATGGTGATCTTGGGATGGGACCAAAAGGGATGCTCCAGTGGTAAAGGCTCCTGTAGAAAGACATCTAAACAGGCTCCAGAAAGATGATTGTTATTTAGTAGTAAGAGTAAATCTTCTTCTACCAGGTGACTCCCTCTGGCTACGTTAACAACGTAGGCTCCTTGGGGCAGCTGACTTAGGGTGTCTGTATTGAGAATGTTTTCGGTCTCAGCCGTAAGTGGTAACAAACAGACAAGAATTTCACTGGCGGCTAGAAAATCTGACAGTTGTTGTTGGCCAGCAAATACTTGAACATTTTCAACTGCCTTCGCTCGCCGAGACCAGCCTAATACTTGAAAGCCGACCTGGCTCAAACGGGTGGCCACTGCGCTGCCAATTTGGCCAATGCCCATAACACCCACGGTGATGTCGTCGATATTGCGCGGTTGTAAAGGCTGCCACTGTTGCTGCTGTTGGTACTGCCTATAGTCGGGAAACTGCCGCACATGGTTGAGCACTGCTGATAAAACGTAATCGCCCATCTGACTAACCAGACGTGGATCAACCATACGGACAACGGTAGCTTGACTTGGGATAGAGTTGTCTTGCAGTAGATTGTCTACTCCTGCCCCCATGGAGGATATAACTTGCAGGTTGGGATACTGAGAGAAGATGCCCTGGGGTTGTGCCCACACTAGGGTGAAAGTAATATCGGCTTTAGCTTTATCATTAGGCCAAACTCGTATATCAATATCGGACGCAACAGCTTTAATAGCATCTCTCCAAGGTACCGGATTTTTAGTCGGGCAAATTAAACTCACTGGCATAATCGTCGTCAGCAAAAATTACTTGGCCTCAAATTGCATTCAAGAGTAATTTATTCCTCCTCTTGCAAAAAGTCTTCTTCACCTAAAGCCTCTAACGACTGACTAATCAATTTCCAATCTTCTAAAGTGACCGACGGAGTAAAAAGACCTTGATTAGTCTGAAATGGCTGATGAGGCTCAATTTTGCCACCATTAAAATCTAACCAGCGACCACCACTATTAGTCATTTCAAACTGAGTACCATCGCTTAAAACCATACGTCCGTTTACAAGTTTTGGTGCCTCTAGTCCCTCAGGAAACGGGCCATTGATAACAAGTTCATCAATTGGAATAACAGTATCGTTATCATCGCCTTGAACAGGGTCATTGCTAGACATTTAACCTATCCAATAAAAGCATTTATCATGTCAGCTTAAAGCTGATGCAGCAAACAAGCTGTGGGGAAAATCAGGTATTCGATAAAAAATAATTTCCAAATGAACTGATAAAATTCCCCGGGGCTAAAGTCAGTACCATCAGTTTGCTCTGGAGAGCGCTGTAGTTGATAACTGAGATACCAGAAATACATCAGCGCTAAAACATGGCTGATGATTAAAAATCCTGCATTAATACCTGGGATAAATGCGGCGGCAATAATGAGGCTGCTGTAACAAATGGTCAACAGCCCCCAGACCAATTGGATGCCCCTGGGTACTGCTAAACCATCAACGGGTTGGGCTTTGTCATCACGTAGACTTTTGAGGAGCGCGATCGCACCGCTAAACACCAGCACCACTATCATCAGCACCCATACCCGCAATGGAATCTGAGGCATCAGCCCCAACTGACTAGACGCATGCAAAAAGATCCCTAAATTCGCCACCGGACCACGCACCAGTAATTTACAACAGGTGCCTAACAGGACAAAACGCTTTAACTGAAACGGCGGCAACGAATACGCCGTCCCAATCGCCAAACTCAACAAAACAGTGGCGACTAGATAGACACTCTGGGACACCGCCGCCAGCAAAATGGCACAGCTACAGGCAATCCCTATCAACATCCTTGCCTGTGGAGCAGAAAACGCCCCCGAAGCAATCGGCAAATAGGGCTTGTTCACTCGATCAGCAGCAACATCCTCGATCTGATTTAGACCAACAATGTAAATATTGGTACACACACAGGCCAACCAGGTGATCCAAAGGGAACTCATCCCTTGCCATATATGAAAGGTGCCGGGGGACATCCCCAACGGATGACGCGCCGCCCATGCAATGGAAAATAAACCCACCACACTTAGACTGGTACCCACGACGGTGTGAGGCCGGGAAAACTTCCAAAAAGCCTGCAACCAGGGAATTGGGCTTTGCAATAGATTTAGAGACGGGCGGCTCAGTGCAGATTTTGTCATCGGCATTGCAGGGGACCTCTAAAATCACCATGACGAGTTTTCCCGAGGCCGTCAACCGATTCCGAGCATTGTTGAAATGCTTAATAGAACCGCTAAACATTTGTATCTTCCTTAGAAAAAGTTCTAAGTTTTAAATGCTAAGTTTTGAATTAAGAAAGTTCACATTTCTCCTGACAAAGAGATTGCCAATTCAAAACCCAAAACTCATCACTCAAGACTCAGACAGAGTGGCCTTTTAGCTCGTCTATATCCACCAAACTGACAATCACTCCAGCAATGGGAATGGCCAAAAATAGCCCCAATAATCCCGCAATTCGCAACCCTACAATCAGGGCAAAAAACATCACCACAGGATTAATGTTGAGGGAATCTCGCATAACATGGGGCAGCAGCACATTTTCCTCAACTTGCTGTAATAAAATGCATACCACCACGGATTGGATGGCCATACCTATCCCCTGGGACAGTAGCAACAGCCCTACCACCCCCACCCCCAAGGTGGCACCAATCCCAGGAATCAGGTCAAATAGCCCCGCAATAACGGCTAATACTAACGCATAGGGAATCTTTAGCAGCCAAAAGACAATAAAGGTTGAAATCGCAAAAAAGATAGACAGCAACAGCCGTCCCCAGAAAAATCCCAGAAGATTTTGTTGAATGACTAATGTTAAGCGTTGGCGTTGATACTGTGGCACAGCCTTTAATATTAAGCGCCACAGTTTTGGACCATCCAGCATCATAAAAAAAGTAACTACGGCGATCAAAATGCCGTTAATAAAATTTTCTAACAACGCTTGCAATAGTCCCAATCCAGACCTTAGGAGAACAGCTGCCTGTTGCTGCAGCTGTTCTCCTAAGGTTTGCAAATCCACCTGCACATTCCACTGTTGAAGCCTGGCTTCAATCTGTTCAATGACGGGCAACAGAGAATTGAGAAAGTCCGTGCCGTTTTCTAAAAGGCCCTGCCCTTGGGAAATTACAGCTAGTGTCAGAGTGGTGACCAAACCGCCCACTAACACCAAAGCCACCATAAAAACGACAAAGACGGCAATACTGTGGGGCAATATCCGCTTACACCATCGCACCGGATAACTCAGCAAAAACGCCAAAATTATGGAGATCACAAAGATGACCACCACAATTTCAAAATATGTGAGTACCTGTATGACAGCCCAGCCACTTGCCAGCAACAATAAAAACCGCACCAATGTTGAATTATCTAATTGGGCGAAAACTGTTTGCAGCTTTTCTAAGGAGGGTTTTGTCGAGTTAGGTAGGGGAGCCACTGTTGGTGTCCGCCACTTTCAGAATCTCTTGAACGAGAACATAGGGTTGAACAATCAGGGACTGCAGCTTGTTCTTTGGGCCACTCACGTCCCAGGTTTCTAATTGTTCTTTACTGGGTTTTGTGATTAGTTGCTCACCAATCCAGCGCTGTACTGACTGCACATTGTCATTGGTCAGAGCCATACCCACTTCTACGATGTCTAGCTGAGGATCAACAAATACAACGGCATCGCGGGCAATATGAGGCTTTAACCAGTTCCACTGGGCAGGACCCACCATATTGGCTAGCTCTTGTCTCAGGTCTTGGATCATTTTAATGCTCTGCTCAACAGCGTTGATAAAGAGAAACTATCACTCTGAGTGAAAGGATATTGTAACCTTTGCGTCAGCGCCCCAGCTCGTGCATGGTATGAATGCGATCGCAACAATAATCAGTCACGGCTCTGAGGGCGTCCTTATCTTTGCTAGAGACAGGCGGCGCTATGGGCTGACCAATACGCACCGTAACCGGCAAGGGCTTCGGCAGTTTTGCCCCTTTGGGTAAAATTCGATGAGTGCCCCATAAACTAACGGGCACCAGGGGCACCTGGGCCTTTGCCGCGATCATGGCTGCCCCAAGCTTAGGATCTGGAATTCGACCATCACGGGTACGGTTCCCCTGTAGAAATACTCCCACAGCCCATCCCTGCTCTAGCTGATGTAACGCCGCCTGAATAGCACCGCGAGCCGAGCCTCCCCGCTTGACCGGATAAGCACCATAGGCCCGAATCGCTGACGCTAGCACTGGCACCTTAAACAACTCTTGCTTAGCCATATAAGACACCGGACGACTCACACAGCAGGACAAAATCGGCGGATCAAAGTCACTGGCATGATTCGCCACCACCAACATAGGGCCCGTCTTAGGCACATTGTCTGTACCGTATATGTGACCCCGAAAATATCCCCTCAGGACTGGGTTAACCACCGACCACTTAAACAAGCGATAAAGAACCAGACTAAGCTTTGGCTCTCTCTGTCGTAGGTGATAGTTCACCGAGCTCAAAATATTTCAACCTGTTCTAAAGTGCCTACATTCTTGAGGGTCAAACCTCGACAGGTGCGTTTGATTAACCCAGTTAAGATTTTCCCCGGCCCCACCTCAACAACGGTGTCCATATTCAGTTCAGGGAAACTCAAGGAGATTTCACGCCAGCGAACCGACCCAGTCATCTGCTTCATCAACCGCTTCTTGAGGAGCTCTCCATCCGTCGTCGGTGTGGGCTCCACATTGGAGAGAACGGGAACACTAGCATCCTTAAAGGGCACGTCGGCCAAAATCTGATCAAATTCATTAGCCGCAGGGGCCATCAGCGGCGAGTGAAAGGCTCCCCCCACATTCAGCTTTACGGCTCGCTTCACCTTGATGCTATTCATAATGGTCTCCACAGCCTGGGGGGTACCCGAAATGACTACTTGACCATGATTATTATCATTGGCCAAAACCACACCATCGGTCTCCGCTAATTTCTGATCTAGCTCCTCCCGTTTAAACCCCATCAGAGCAGCCATGGCCCCATCATCAGCCTGGGCCATCAGTTCTGAACGGCGCTTAACCAGACATAGGCCAGTGACAAAATCAAACACATCCGCCCCATAGAGAGCAGAATATTCTCCCAGGCTATGACCGGCGACCATGTCCGGATGAAGTCCCCTTGTCTTTAATAGGTCAACCAAAATACATTCAATGACATAAAGACATGGTTGGGTGTAAAGGGTATTGGCATCTTGAAATGCTTCACTGCTAGATTGGCCCAGCACTGACCAGCCCAAAATATCGTCAGCTTCAGCAAACCTGGCCTTAGCCACATCAGCCAAATCATTTCCCATACCTACCGCCTGGGACCCTTGCCCAGGAAATACCCACACGCTTTTTGTCATCGTCATAACGTAGTTATTCGTACTTCACTGTCTCAACAAATGCCCAATTCGAAAAGGGCAGAAAATAGTTCTGGAATGAGGGTTTTAGTAGTATTGCCTACCCTACAATCCCCACTCAAACAATGCTGCTCCCCAGGTCAGTCCTGCCCCAAAACCGGACATGGCAATTTTGTCGCCAACCTGAATCTTACCGGTGCGAACCCACTCATCTAAAGCGATGGGAATTGATGCGGCAGAGGTATTTCCATGCTTAGCCATGTTGCTCACCACACGCTCGTTAGGCAACTTGAGTCGCTTGGCTACAGCATCTAAAATTCGCTGGTTGGCCTGGTGCAAAATCAACCAATCAATGTCGTTAGCGGCTAACCCAGCATGGAACAGAGTTTTTTCTAAGACTTCGGGCACTCGACTGACGGCAAAGCGATACACCTCGCGACCGTTCATGGTGATGGCGGTAAACGTGCCTTTTTGAGTGGTCACAGTATCAATCAGCGGCACTGACTCAGCCTGATAGGCCAGATTCAAACAGCCGTTCATACTGCCATCACTGTGCATTTCAAATCCGAGCAACCGGTCGCGATCGCAGGCTTGCATCACCACCGCTCCCGCTCCATCGCCAAATAACACACAGGTAGTACGGTCCGTCCAATCTACCCAGCGACTTAGCAAATCTGCACCAATCACCAACACATTTTGGTAAGTACCCGTGCGGATAAACTGGGCCGCCGTCACCACTCCAAATACAAACCCTGAACAGGCGGCTGTCAGGTCAAAGGCTACGGCACGGGTGGCCCCAATGGCGGCCTGCACCTGACAGGCAGTGCCAAACAAATCATCCGGTGTGGAAGTGGCCAGGACAATCAAATCGATGTCGTCCGGAGTCAGTTGAGCGGCTGCGATCGCATTTTGTGCCGCCTGTGCCGCAAGCGTGGTTAACGACTCACCATTCCCAGCCACATGGCGTTTCCGAATACCCGTACGAGTAGAAATCCACTCATCGGAGGTATCAACCACGCGGCTAAGCACCTCATTACTCAGCGCCGTCTCAACTTGAGCACTACCGCTGCCAATAAAGGCCACACCGGCCTCACCATTTGTCATTAGCTTTTAGTCTCCGTTGGTCACCGATGCAGCAACCTTTTGGTACTGCCCCTGGATATGCCCAATCACACCATTATCCACTGCCTCTTTAGACAGTCGGATAGCGTTAAAGATAGACGGAGCATTGGAGCTGCCATGGCTGATTACAGCCACTCCGTTTACTCCTAAAAGCAAAGCACCGCCATGCTCAGCATGATCCAGACGTTGTTTAATTCGCTTGAGGTTTCCCTTTAAAATAAGCACCCCTAGCTTTCCTAAAATACCGCGAGGCAGTTCCTCACGGAGAATGTTCATCGCTGCCTCGCCAACAGCCTCGGCAAATTTCAACAATACATTGCCGACAAAACCATCACAGACAATCACATCAAAATCGCCCGACAGCACATCCCGGCCTTCAGCATTACCCACAAAGTTAATCAAAGTGGAGTTGCTCAGGGCCTGATGCACTTGAACAGCAACATCGTTACCTTTGCTGGGCTCCTCTCCAATATTTAGCAAGCCCACCCGTGGGTTATTGGCTCCAAAGGCATACTCGGAATACACACTCCCCATCAGAGCAAACTGCTCTAAAAATTTAGGGCGACAGTCAACATTGGCACCCACATCCAAAATCAAAACGGGTTTACCCGCGACAACTGTTGGAAAAACAGCACCGATAGCAGGCCGATCAATTCCCTTGATGCGCCCCAAACGCAAAAGCGCAGCTGCCATAGCCGCCCCTGAGTGCCCCGCCGATACCACGGCATCGGCACGACCTTTTTTCACCATATCCATGGCGACGTTAATCGACGCATTGCGCTTCTTTCGCAGAGCACTAAGTGGCTCTTCATGCATCTCAATCGTGCCTTCAGATGGCACAATCTCAATCCGACTTAAGCTGTCGGTGTGAGCTACAGAAGCTTTTATTTGGTCAGGATCGCCGACAAGCAAGATTTCGACATCTAGCTCTTCTCTTGCTCTAATGGCTCCAGCAACGATTTCGGCAGGCGCATAGTCACCCCCCATTGCATCAACTGCGATCCGTGCTTGAGTTAAGCCCATCGAATTGAATCTATAGAAACTTTAAGAAATTCTATCAGACTGAAACCGAGTGAAAAATCTACAACTACGGTTTTCTGACAAAAGCTCAGCCCAAAGTTCCCAAATATTCCAATATTGCAGCGACATTCAGATGTATGCCTAGATACAAATAAACCAGCTCAATCAAAGTAACCTCAGCTACTCTTCACCAGGCTCAACGATACGTTGAAAAAGATAACCTGTACCTCGAGCCGTCAAAATTAGTTCAGGATTACTAGGATCGTCCTCTAACTTAGCCCTTAGTCGTGAGATATGTACATCAACAACGCGGGTGTCCACATGACGTTCCGGGGTATAGCCCCAAACTTCCTGTAAAATCTCAGATCGAGAAAAGGGCTCACCAGACCGACTGACCAGCAGCTCCAACAGGCTAAATTCCATACCTGTCAGACGAATTCGCTCATCCCCTTTATAAACCTGACGCTTGTTAGTGTCGATCCGAATGTTGTTAATGGTGATCACACCAGAACTAGGAATGCCAGACGTTCCAGTCTTTTCCACCCGACGCAACACTGAACGAATACGGGCTTCTAATTCTTTCGGCGAGAATGGCTTGACCACATAGTCATCAGCCCCCAGTTCCAACCCCGTAATCCGGTCTGCCACATCCCCAAGCGCCGTCAGCATAATGATGGGAATATCAGACTCTTTGCGTAGCTCCTGACACACGCCATAGCCGTCAAGCTTAGGCATCATCACATCTAGCACCACCAGATCAGGAATTTCATGACGAAAGGTGTCCAGGGCCTCTTCACCATCTGCAGCAGTTACAACGTCGTACCCAATCATCGAAAGACGGGTTTCTAAAATACGACGAATACTCGCTTCGTCATCGACGACTAAGATTTTCTCTTTTACGCTTTCCAAAGTTTCTTGAACTCCTACATAACGGCGACAGCAGAAGACTTAAACCGCTGAAGGGACAAGAGCAACGCCTTGCCCTCCTGACCCACCGACAGCCTCACCACTCCAAAAATAGTCTCCAGCAAACACTCAAAACTCTGTGATGAAAGGACTTCCAATTTACGCTTTTATTAGTTCTTATTTAAGATACCTAACATTGTATTGATTTTTACAGGCTATGGTCTTTTATTCGCAAGGTTTTCAACGTTTCTTAAGGTTGTTCTTTAAGAATTCAAAGTTCGTAGAGTATCTTATCGACGCATTTTTTTCGACAAGCTTTACACAGATTTACTTAGGATCGAGGATTCTACAACTCCCAAGATATTGACAGACAGACTCTGTTTCGCATGCTTTTGGAGTGATGAGGACGCCAATTTATTTGATCCTCGATACTTAGACAGGGCTCAAGTTGCCGTTTTAGCCTCTGGTACCCTTAAAAGTAGAAATGTAGTTCATATGTTTTATTGCTAGGCATGGCTAAGGCTCGCTCGATTTATGTCTGTAATGAATGTGGGGCAGAATCACGCCAATACTTTGGCAAATGTGGGGTGTGTGGTAGCTGGAACTCCCTAGTAGAGCAGGTGGTAGAACCGACGAACAATACTCGCCCCGGTCGTCGTAGCAATCAGCGGGCCGAAAAAACAGACCATAGGCCACGCCTCGCTAAAACGTTTAACCAAATTGCCGATCATCCCCAAAGCCGCATTAGTTCTGGCTATGGTGAGCTGGACCGAGTGCTGGGAGGAGGCATTGTTCCTGGCTCTTTAGTGCTGGTGGGAGGCGATCCAGGAATTGGTAAATCCACGCTGCTGTTGCAAACCGCTAATCAGCTGGCAGCCGAGGCATCGGTGTTGTACGTATGTGCGGAAGAGTCAGGCCAACAGGTAAAGCTGCGATCGCAGCGTCTAGGTATTGCCATGGGGAAGAGGAAGAGAGGGAAGCAAGGGGAGGAGGGGGAGGTGAAAAAGGCATCGTCTCCAGACTCCTTGTACCTGCTGCCGGAGACCGATTTGGAAACAATTCTCTCTGAGCTTGAATCTTTGCGGCCACGGGTAGCGGTGATCGACAGTATTCAGGCGTTGTTCTATAACCAGCTCACCTCTGCGCCGGGGTCTGTGTCCCAGGTGCGGGAGTGTACCTCTGCCCTGATGCAGCTGGCTAAACGGGAAAACATTACTCTGTTTATCGTGGGGCATGTCACCAAAGAGGGTGCCATTGCCGGACCTAAGGTTCTAGAACATTTAGTGGATACGGTGCTGTACTTTGAGGGCGATCGGTTTGCCAGCCACCGTTTGCTGAGATCGGTTAAAAATCGATTTGGGGCCACCCACGAGCTGGGGGTGTTTGAGATGGTGTCCCAGGGGTTGGCAGAGGTGCCCAATCCATCAGCTCTGTTTATGGGCAGCCGCGATGAAGCGGTGCCAGGGATCTCAACCATTGTGGCCTGTGAAGGATCTCGCCCTCTGGTGGTAGAACTGCAGTCGTTGGTGAGTCCCACCAGCTACAGCTCTCCCCGGCGGTCGACTACGGGGATTGAATACAATCGGTTACTGCAGATTTTGGCCGTATTGGAAAAGCGGGTGGGCATTCCCCTGTCTAAGCTGGATGCTTATGTGGCGTCTTCGGGCGGCCTTAGTGTGGGAGAACCCGCAGCGGATCTGGGGATTGCCATTGCGGTGGCGGCTAGTTTTCGCGATCGCATTGTCGATCCAGGGTTGGTCCTCATTGGCGAAGTGGGCTTGGGCGGACAGGTACGTCCCGTCTCCCAAATTGAACTAAGACTAAAAGAAGCGGCTAAGCTGGGGTTCAAACGCGCACTGGTACCCAAAAGTCAGAAAATCCAAGGACTGACCATGGACATCACCGAAGTGGGCAGAGTAGTAGATGCAATTGCCACGGCTCTTGCCTTTCAAATGGATACAGATGAGTGAGCCACTGAACACCTGCCCCCCATGAGAGACTTCTTTTCAAATATCGTTCAGCAGCTAAGTCAGCTACTTGACACCAAACTGACATTTGGTGAAACAGTGATCACTCCTAAGCTACTGGTTAGCTTATTAATCTGGTTAATCCTGATTTTCTTCCTGATCGGGTTAGTCAAACGCTTTCTCAAACGGTATTTGCTGGCAGGCATTGATGCCAACAATCGAGAGACTATTGCCACCTTAGTAAGTTACGGAGTGGGAATAATTGCAGTCTTTGTCGCCATTCAATACACCGGCATTAACCTGAGTTCTCTAAGTATCATCCTGGGGGGTTTAGGCGTTGGTATTGGTTTTGGTTTACAACACATTGCCGATGACTTTGTCAGTGGTCTGATTCTGCTATTTGAGCGCACCCTCAAGGTAAATGACCTGATTGAACTGGATGACTATCGCTTTCAAGGGTTAGTGGGCCGTATTACCGAGGTCAACCTCCGTTCCACCATTATTCGCACCCTGGACGATGGCGATGTGGTGATTCCCAACAGCGAGCTAATTAACAATCGTGTGCTCAATTGGAGTCACCGTACATCTATCGCCCGTCTAAAAATCCCGGTGGGCGTGTCTTACGATAGCGATCCGATTTTGGTGACTGAGCTGCTGCTAAAATCTGCGTACATGGAGCCCGCTGTATGCGAGCAACCTATGCCTAAAGCTATGTTTCTAGCCTTTGGGGAAGACTCTCTCCAGTTTGAACTGTGGGTCTGGGTGGATGTGAACAGACGCTTTACCATTCAAAGTTCGCTCCACTTTGCCGTTGAATACCATCTGCGTCAGCACAATATCGAAATTGCCTTTCCCCAGAGGGATGTGTGGATTCGGAATTTAGCCCCCTCAGGCAGTGGGGATATGCGCCCGCCCTTCTTTAATCGACAAATTGCCTTTGAGCATCATCGACCTAAAAGTACTGCACCACCCACACTTAAAGACATGCTGCGTCAGGTCAGCTATTTTAGCAACTTTAGCGATTTGGAAATTCGGCAGCTGATTGAGATCGGTCAGCGTCAGCGTAGCCGATCTGGGACCACTCTGTTCCACGAAGGGGACGCCGGGAATTCGTTTTATATTTTGCTAGAAGGCAAGATCGATATTCTGGCGGAAAAACTTGATCGCCATCTGGCCACCCTAGAACCGGGTGATTTTTTTGGTGAAGTGGCTTTGTTGTTGGGTGTGCCCCGCACCGCCATGGCGCGGGTGGCAGAGGATGCTCTGCTATTTGTCATTAACCGGCCCAGCTTCTCTGATTTATTGCGACGCTATCCCGACCTTTCTAACCAGGTGGTGCATGCCATGGGCCAACACCGCGATGAATTGGCAAAACGCCAGCGTGAGATGAGGGCACTCAACCTGGTTGACTCCAATGAAGATGATGCCAACCCCGTTGTCTGGGCTCGCAATCGAATAAAACGAATGTTTGATTTGTAGCCGCTTTTAGAACTTGCCGGCCCTCAACAGACTCTCAACGGCGCAGCTTAATTTTAGCCGTGACATACCAGGGCCATTGATAATGCTCTGCAATCAGCCACAACACGATACCCGCATGGGCCAGCAGTGTAGCCACGGTCCAAATAATCGAAAATTGGTTGACACCATCACTGTCGATGGGAGGAAACATGTAGTTGGACAGCATCACCAGCAATGCAGGCAAACATGTGATCGCTAATGCAAAACTCCACACAACTGCAGTTACATTGCCATCGGAACGACGATTGTGACGCCATCGCTCCCCTGTCCAAAACCAAACCATTGGCTGAACGCCATCGGCCATCTGAATTGACTGCGCATCTAAATTAGCTGTGAAAATATGTCGGCAAAAACTACAGCCAAATGCATCCGTCAAAGTAATGACTGATAGCTCACCATGACCACACACCGGACAGGTGTAGGTTTCATGATAATTCAGCGTACGCAGCAAACGATCGTCCGACAGTTCAGGGACCGACAAAAAATGGTGCTGGTAACTCATGAAACAAATACAAAGGGGTGCTGTTCCTCAAAGTATGCTGTTTCAGAAACCCAAGAATCGAATATGCTGCTTTTCTTAACAAGGAAGCATATGCAAAGTAACAGGGCTTAATAAAGCGGCTACAACACTGTGCTCAAGCACATAATTATCGCCATCGTCGCGTTAGTCAGAGCCTGGTCAACGGTACCCCTAATGACACCCCATGGCTTGCAAATGAAGCAGCAGAGCATCTGCTTCAGCTTGCAAATGTAATATCTCTACCTGGATATCGGGTTGGTACGGATAGCGCTTAAGCTCAGCCAAGTAAATTTTTTTATTATCAGACGCTGGCTGAGTCTCGCGGCTAGAAGCGCTCATACTCGACACAGACTCAGTAACTGTCTTAGTTTCGGAAATAGTTTTCATATTTGTACCGCTTGTAATATCGTTGCGGATGAAGGGCATAGATTAAACCACCTCAACCATCACTAATGACAATCGAGCAGGTTAATTCATACCAAAAACAACTAAGCGTTAGTGATTACTAATCTACAAAGTTGCATCGAAATATTAACCTAAAAGTTCCCATTATAACTTAATCAAAATATACCAATTTTTAATCTGTCCCTCGTTTTTTCCTATAGTTGACGAATTTGCTACCCCTTATCAGGTCAAAATAATCGCCAGAAGGCTTGTATAGAAACGTTTTAGCATCCATTTAACAGGATATACGTTCTGAGCTTTAGAATGAGCCCACCTCTCCAAATCGGAGTTATACCATTAGGAACAAATTTAATAAAAAAATGAAAAAACGACGTTGGGTTTATCTCACCACGTCAGCTGTCCATTAAGGGAGCGTACGCCAGCAAAATTTTACAGACTGGCAATCGTTCACAACATTTGAGATCGCTAACATCGGATCTGCTATAGTTCAGCGTTGCTTAGCGGCTCCATCCTCGGACTGAGAGCTTTGGTCTTGACCTGTATCAACCAAATCGTCTCTGGCAATCAAATCAATAGTATCTCCTAAGGCTGTGGTCAGGTTTTGCCGGGTTTCTTCGTGAGCGGCTTGTTCGGCTTTGAGTGCATTGGATAACTGATCACAATGGGTGAGAGCATCGATTAAGCGAGATCGCAGATCATCCAATGACTCCAGTTGATCAACCTGCGCCAGCACCTGCGCAAAATTATGGGAAGACTCACCCTGACTCGGAGTCTGCTTAAACAATTCCAACTCATTCGCCAACGCCCGAATCCGCACCTGACTTCTTTCTGAATCATTGCGACGCTGTTCAGATTCAGACTCATACAACCTGCGCCAGTTAGCCGCACTTGCATAGGCTTGATCCCGTTCTTGACCAAGGGTTTGCAACTGTTGCCGCAACGTTTGAATCTCTGCAAGCCACTGGGATACGTCATTGACCATGGGCGCTGTCTGAAACGGTTGTGGATTAACGTTCAGGATATAGCCTTTTCCCTAAAAATGTACAGACGTTCCACAAATGGTCAATCAGGACCATGGCATACCGTGATCCTGGCAAACAAAAAAGGCAGTGCCAGAGCACTGCCAATCAAGATATGGGTTAAATGAGAGCAACTCGGCCAGCAAGCTAGCCCAGAGCTGCTGCACCACCCACAACCTCAAGAATTTCCTGAGTAATAGCTGCCTGACGCGCCTTGTTGTAGTCAAGGGTTAACGTTTTGACCAACTCACTGGCGTTATCACTAGCGTTGTTCATGGCCGTCATCCGAGCCGCTAACTCACTAGCTGCAGACTCTTGCAAAGAGCGCAAAATCTGGTTGTTCAAATATAGGGGCAACAAAGCATCCAAAATTTGAACCGGATCCTGCTCAAAAATCATGTCCTGGGGTAGCTGTTTTTGATCAGTTTCTACGGCATTACGCTCCACCTGAAACTGGCCACCACGGCTAGTCAGACGGAAAATCTCATCTTCCTTATCCAACCCTTCAGGATCAAGGGGAATCAGAGTTTGCGTAACAGGACGAGAACTCACCAAGGATACAAACTTGGTAAAGATCAGCTCGACGCGATCAACTTCTTCCGATAAGAAGAGAGACAGGGCTTGATCCGCAATTTTAGACGCTTCTTCCGCTGTAGGAATCTGCTCTAATCCTTGAAACTTTGAATCAATGGGATAATCACGTCTTTCAAAGTATTGAATCGCCTTACGACCAATCAGAATCATCTGATAGCCAACTCCAGACGCTTCTAGCTCTTTGGCGCGGTTCTCAGCACGACGGATAATGTTGGCATTATAGCCACCACAAAGTCCGCGATCCGCAGAAACAACAACTAAACCAACATTCTTGACCTCACGCTGTTGCAGTAGTGGCAAATTAGCATCTTCAAACTTTAGTCGAGTTTGAAGACCGTAAAATACCTGAGCAAGACGATCAGCAAAAGGACGAGTACCCTCCACTTGCTCCTGAGCACGGCGAACCTTGGCAGCCGCTACCAGACGCATGGCTTCGGTGATTTTACGAGTGTTTTTGACCGACTTAATCCGGTCACGAATTATTTTGAGGTTAGGCATATGCGTTATGTTTAGCCCGTGCTCCAAGGAAGGTCATGCCTTCCTTGGATGAGGCCAATTTCCTCCTAGGCTGCCATGAAGGACTGCTTGCATTCAGCAATCGCTTCACTTGCGAGTTCCTTAACCTTGTCAGTTAGCTTCTTGCCTTCGTTGATCTCTTTAACCAACTCAGGCTTGCTGGTGTTGATGTAGTTGCAAAGTTCAGCCACCAAAGGAGCAACCTTCTCTACAGGTACGTCATCAAACAAACCATTAATACCGCCGTACACAACAGTTACCTGCTCGTGTAATGCACGAGGAGCATACTGAGGCTGCTTCAGCAGTTCCCGCAGACGGACACCACGGGCAAGCTGAGCCTGAGTAGCCGCATCCAGGTCAGATGCAAACTGAGCAAATGCCTGAAGCTCATCAAATTGAGCCAGTTCAAGCTTCAGGGTACCGGCCACCTTCTTCATTACCTTAGTCTGAGCCGCACCCCCTACACGGGATACAGAGATGCCCGCGTTAATGGCAGGGCGTAAACCCGAGTTAAACAGGTCAGAGGACAAGAAGATCTGACCGTCGGTAATCGAAATTACGTTGGTGGGAATGTAAGCAGAAACGTCACCAGCCTGGGTTTCAATAATGGGCAGTGCCGTCATGCTACCTTCACCCAATTCAGGGCTCAGCTTAGCTGCACGCTCCAGCAAGCGGGAGTGAATAAAGAATACGTCTCCAGGATAGGCTTCACGACCGGGTGGACGACGTAGTAGCAAGGACATTTGACGATAGGCCTGGGCTTGCTTAGAGAGATCATCGTAGATGATCAAAGTCGCCTTGCCTTTGTACATAAAGTACTCAGCCAGGGCCGCGCCGGTATAGGGAGCCAGAAACTGTAAAGGTGCAGGCTCGTTTGCGTTTGCGGCTACCACAATAGTGTAGTCCATAGCGCCGCGCTCTTCTAGAACACCAACTACCTGGGCTACAGATGCGGCCTTTTGGCCAATGGCTACGTAGATACAAACCACGTCCTGATCGGCCTGGTTGAGGATGGTGTCGATTGCGATCGCAGTCTTACCGGTCTGACGGTCACCAATAATCAGCTCACGCTGACCACGACCGACAGGAATCATTGCATCAATCGCAGTAATACCGGTCTGCATGGGCTCATATACCGACTTACGCGCAATAATGCCAGGGGCAGGTGCTTCTAATAAGCGGGTTTCAGTAGTGGCAATGTCGCCCTTGCCATCAACGGGGCGAGCCAGAGCATCGACCACGCGGCCTAGCATGGCGTCACCAACAGGCACCTCAGAAATCTTACCCGTCGCCTTAACCGAACTACCTTCCTTCAGGGCACGACCATCGCCCATCAGTACGGCACCGACGTTATCTTCTTCCAGGTTCAAGGCAATACCGATAGTGCCATCTTCAAACTCAAGCAGTTCGCTAGCCATTGCCTGCTCAAGACCGTAGATACGGGCAATACCGTCACCTACTTGCAGCACAGTACCTACGTTAGATACCTTGACACCCTGATCGTATTGCTCGATCTGCTGCTTAATAATGCTACTGATTTCATCAGGTCTGATGCTTACCATGGGAGTTGCTCTACTAACTCAGATATCAACAAAAAATCACCTAAACAGTGCTTGACCAAGATTGATATAAAATAACCAGTCTTAATCAGCTCACAGCCTAAACATTGGGCAAGAAACAAAGTGCTTTCACCCTAAAGCACCCTAGCGAGAAGAAGC
>JBCCJR010000060.1:0-17520 GCA_039045805.1 Cyanobacteria bacterium P01_C01_bin.118 | reverse complement strand
TATAAAAAGTTCTTGTAAGGTTAAGGCAATTCTGATGCCACTTACCTATAAATCAAGTCAGCTTTGGGTAAATTTAGACTAGCCGTTGCCCTTCTCGACGTCCATGCCCTCAAAAAAGCTCCAGAAGCGTTCTAAAAAGCGCGCCCAGAAGCAGCTTAAGAAGCGTTCTAAAAAGCGATCCCAGTTGACGACTGCTCCAGAGAGTACGGAGCAGACCTTGAGTCGCAAAGAGCAAAGAGCAAAGGAACGAGCTGCGAATAAGGCCCGTGATGCTCTGATTCAATTCACGGTACTGGCATTTGCATTGTCGGCGGTGGTGGGACTACTGGTAGGACTACTGGTGGAGCCCACTCTGGGGATTGCGGCAACGGCGGGCTTATTATGTCTGAGTCTGTCCTTTAAGTATCAGCGGCAGGCCCTGTACGCCTTTATTATCTATATTCCGTTTTCCGGTACAGTCACCTACATGCTGGGGGGAAATTCATTACTACAGCTGGCCAAGGATGCTTTTTATATCCCGGCATTGATTGGGGTGATTCAGATGTGTCGCAAACAGCGTCTGAATATCCTGTTGCCGGAGGCCATCAAGATGCCCCTGGTGCTGGTGATTGCCATTGTCTTAATCAACATGCTGTTGGTGAATGTGCCCCAGCAGTTTGCCGGTGTGGGCAATGAAAAACCGATCCTGATGGGTGTGCTGGGGTTAAAAATCCTGTTGGGATATTTGCCCGTTATTACCTGTATCTATTATTTGATGCGGACATCAGAGGACCTGTACTTTTTGCTGCGGATCCAGGCGGTTCTGGTGATTACGGCCTGTATTCTGGGATTTGCTCAGTATCTGATGTTAAAAACCGGGATCTGTGTCGGAACTGAAGGAACAGGAGCCCAGGGTGTGGACTTATTTAAGGCCTCGTTGCAATCTCGATGTTTTGTCGGCGGGGCACTATTGTATAGTCCATCCCAGGGACAGATTAGACTGCCGGGTACTTTTGTGGCTCCCTGGCAGTGGGGCTGGTTTTTAATCTCCAGTGCATTTTTTAGCTTTGGTACGGCATTTAACGATCGTTCACCGTTCTGGCGGCTGGTGGGTATTGTTTCCCTGGCCACCGTATTTGTGATGGCAGTGGTATCAGGCCAGCGGATTGCCTTGTTTTTGGTTCCCATTGTGGTGGGTGGGCTGAGCATTTTGACTGGTCAGGTAGCTAACCTGAAGCGCTTTGTCCCCATCGGTGTGGTGTTGGGACTGATTCTAGTGGGGTTAACCATTCGCAACCCAGAGCTACTACAGGAACGGATTGATAGCTTTGAAGATCGGTGGAATGCCTCCCCGCCCCATGAGTTTGTAATGCAGCAGTTTGAGGAAGTGATGGTTTCCCAAGAGGGTCTGTTGGGCAATGGGGTGGCCCGGGCTACCAACGGGGCACGCCTTTTTGGACAAATTCGTCTGGTGGAGACCTACCATCCCAAGCTTTTATACGAGCTAGGACCGTTGGGGCTGTTGTTTATTTTGTTGTTATATACGGCGGTCACCATTGCCACCTTTAAGGCCTATCGAAAAACCAGGGATAAAAACCTGCGGGGCTATGCCGCCTCGATGTGGGTATTTGTCCTGTTTATTAGTTATTTTCCCTATTACTATCCGTTGGATGTGGATCCGGTGTCGGTGTATTACTGGCTGGCCGCTGGTATTGCGTTGAAGATTCCCACCCTGGATAAACAACAGCGGGAGTTGGAAAATCCAAAGAAAAAGAAACGGCTGCGATCGCGCAAAGCCGCCGATCAAGCCGCTCCCCAGGATGAACCCCAATTGGTATAACGTGACCCGCCGCCTATATTTAATTAATACCGATGACCCTACCGCCAGAACCCCTAATTTCCGTCGTCATCCCCACCTATGGGCGAGAGGCCGTTCTCTGCAGCACTATCAAAAATGTATTAAAACAAACCTATCCAGCCTACGAGCTGATTATTGTTGACCAAACCCGCCGCCATGAGCCAGCCACTGTCGAGTTTTTAGAAAGCCTGGCAACAGATGACAGGGTAACTCTGTACACCGTAGTCTGGGCCAGTTTGCCCGCCGCCCGCAACTATGCCGTGGAGCGTTCCCACGGGGATATTATTCTCTTTCTTGATGACGATGTAGAACTGCCCCCAGGGTTTTTAGCCGCCCATGCCCACAATTATCAGCATCAGACCGATGTGGGAGCTGTTGCCGGGCGAGTATTTGACCGCATGAAGCTGGCGGAATCCAACGCTGCCAAACGTATCGACACCCTGCCCCCCGAGGCTATGGATCCCGGCATCGCCTGGTATCACATCGACCTGGTACATACGATTAAACCCCAACAGGTGCTCACCGCCCGTGGCTGTAATATGTCCTTCCGGCGGGATGTATTTGACACCCATGGACTGCGGTTTGACGAACGGTTTCAAGGCAGTGCCGTTCGCGAAGAATCAGACTTTTGCTTGCGTTTTCGTCGCACTGGCCTAAAAATTTGGTACGACCCAGAGGCGAATTTAGTCCACCTGGGGGAAGAAACCGGCGGCTGCCACGACATCAGCACCCGTTCCCTCAAGTATCAGCTGACCTTTTATCACAACCATTTTTTAATGGCCCTCAAGAATCTCACCCCCTGGCAGTTCTTACGGCTATCGGGGCGCTTGTTTGACTGCCATGTACTGGGAAACCCCCCCTGTAATAAAAGCGGTTCCCCCATTAAAATTGCCAGCCGGTTTGGGTTTTATACCCTGGGCTTGCTCCAGGCCATCTGGACCCTGCTCACCACCCTTAACAGCAAAGGCCGACTGTTTAGCCTCCCAGCCCAACCTATGCCCCAGCCCAACCCTCGCACAGAAGCCATCGCCAACCCGTAGGGTGGGCACGGCCCACCATTGAAACCATGCCACGGAAACCCTGGCCATTAAATTATCCAGGCCCCCTTTACGGAAATATCTCCGTTCTCCCAGTTAGGCATGCTGGGGTTTCCCCAATTTTAGGGGCTTCAGAAATCGTAGGGTGGGCACGGCCCACCACCCCCAGCCATAACTCATGAAAATCTTAGTCGCCAGCCACAGCTACATCGTGGAGCTCAATTGTGAAAAGCTGCGGACATTGGCCCATATGGGGCATGACGTCACTGTTGTAGTGCCCAAACGATGGAATCCAGGCGGAGTACAAAACCAGATTATAGAACCAGAGCCGCGACAGGACGGCTCTTTTCGAGTGGTACCGGTCGCCAACCTGAGTCAAAACAACCAGGGGCTGTTGAGTTTTGGCTGGGACATCGTAGACCTGTTGCGAGAATTCAAGCCTGACATTATCCAGGTAGAACAGGGCTCCAAATCCCTGGGCTATGCCGAGCTGATCACCCTAAATCGACTACTGGGAGGCCAAGCCAAAAATCTCTTTTTTACCTGGTGGAATCTACCCTACGACCTTAAGTTTCCCCTGTCTCTGCTAGAGGGATATAACCTGCGTAATACCGATGGGCTGGTGGTCGGCAACCAGGACGGAGCCGATATTCTCAAACAGCGCGGGTACCACGGACCCGTGCGGGTAATGCCCCAGCTGGGGGTGGATGAAGACCTATTTTCCCCTAAAAAACAACCCCAATTACGGCAGCAGCTATCGATTCCTGACGCTGATTTTATAGTGGGATTTGTGGGCCGGTTTGTGCCGGAGAAAGGACTGCCCACCTTATTCAAAGCATTGGGCACACTGATGTACCTGCCCTGGAGTCTGGTGCTGCTAGGGCGCGGTCCCCTAAAAGAAACGCTGCAGACCCAGGCTAAGCAGGTGGGTATCGCTGACCGCATCCGTTGGATTGAGAGCGTGCCCCATGACGCGGTGCCTGACTATATCAACCTGATGGATACCCTGGTGCTGCCCTCAGAGACCACCTATGAGTTTAAGACCCTGACATCCGTAGGGTGGAAGGAACAGTTTGGCCATGTGCTGATCGAGGCGATGGCCTGTCAGGTGCCGGTGGTGGGATCAGATTCCGGTGAGATTCCCCATGTGATTGCTGACAGCGGTTTGGTATTTCCAGAGGGGGATGATGCAGCCCTGGCGGACCGACTGAGCCAGCTAATCCAGCAGCCCCAACTTAAGCAGGAGCTGGCAAAGAAAGGCTATAAACGGGCTATGGAGCGCTATACCAACAAGGCACTGGCGATGGAGCTACTGGCGTTTTATCAGGAATTGTGCGATCGCAACCCTCGTTAAAACTGACAGTGGATCTAACTGGAACGAATCTTGATATTTCACGGTCCAGGTTGTCTAAACTAAAGCTATTCAACAAGTTATATACATATAGCCGGTGGACATCCCTGTAGCCCCTCGCCTAGGTCGGTTTTCAGCTTTATTTGCGGCAGCACTATTAGCATCCGCCTGCGGTGGCGGCGGCGGTGGCAGCAGTAACAACAATACCGCCGTTCCCATTAGTGAGTCAGACCAACTGGTGCTGCAGATCCAGCCCATTCAGGTTTGCGATGACGGCGGCATTGTCTGCGCCCAAGTGGAATTCTTTGAAACCATTGCCGATAAAATTTGGGGCCAGGCCAACATTGACATTGCTTTTTTGCCCCTTAACCAGCTCAATGACAGCACCTATTTGACTACCGATGAGGATGAGTTTTCAGACCTATCCTTTTCAGGCGGTGCCGGAGACTTTGGTCGTCATCCAGACTCTTCACGAGACCAGGGACCCATTAACATGTGGTTTGTGGACGTCATTCAAACAGGGGCCGGGTTAATTCAATTTGGTAATGCCTGGGTTGGGGCCAATGGCATATTAATTAGCGATGACATTATTGACTTTAACGGGACTGGCCGCATTGACGTCATTTCCCATGAAATTGGCCATAATCTAGGGCTGCGTCATACCACCTTTGGCGCAGGTTCCCCCAATAACGTGATGACCGGTGGCGGCAGACGCACCATTCCAGACTCCATCGACAATATTTTTCCCGATGGAGAGGGTCTATCACAGCTCAACTCCAGGCAGATTGCTGAGGCCAGAAGCAGCAATTTTTTGACCGGCACTCAGGCGGATGAGATATTTGACACGCTGCCGATCACTGAGGCGGACGCCATTCCTGCGGAGGCAGACGCCATTCCTACGGAAGCGGACGCCATTCCTATAGAAACTATCTCTGGAGCAGATACCTTAGCCGCTCTAGCCACACCTCCCATAGAATCAATCATTAGCCCGGCTTCCTCAAATACTCCTCAAACGCTTCAACAGGTTACGACTACTGTTCCAGAACGTCCCTTTTCACCTCTCACCTGGCTGTTGTTATTTCCCCTAATTCTATGGCGAAAGCCCTAAAGATTTTACAAATTGTGCCCTCCATTTCCCTGGTGTATGGCGGCCCCAGTCAGATGGTGCGAGGATTAAGCTGTTCTCTTGCCCGGCAAAATGCCGAAGTGACGGTACTGACAACAGACGCCAATGGTGACGAGGGACAAGCTCCGTTGGATGTGCCTCTAAATCAACCGGTGGAGACGGAGGGCTATCACACCCTTTATTTTCGCTGTGCTCCGTTTCGGCGATATAAGTTCTCGATAGCTTTGTTGCAGTGGCTGCAGCGCCATGGTCGTGACTACGATATTGCCCATATTCACGCATTGTTTTCTCCCATTAGTTCAGCGGCAGCCACCGTTGCTCGCTGGCAAAAGCTGCCATATATTTTGCGCCCCCTGGGCACTCTGGATCCAGCGGATCTGGCCAAGAAAAAACAGTTTAAGCAGATTTACGCCGCTCTTCTGGAACGTCCCAATATCAAAGGGGCGGCGGCGCTGCATTTTACTAGTGAACAGGAAGTAACCGTATCAGAAAGGTTTGGTGTGGACACACGGGATATGGTGTTGCCGTTGGGGGTGGTGTTGCCTGAGTTTACCTGTAGTGAGGTCGAGGCTAAACAACAGATTCGGCAGCGTTATAACATTCCTGAGGGAGTTCCCATTGTTTTATTTATGTCGCGGATTGATCCTAAAAAAGGGTTAGATCTGTTGCTACCTGCGTTGAAAGAATTACATCAAGCGGGCAAACAATTTCATTTTGTTCTTAGCGGTGGCAATCCACAAGATCAGAGTTATGTGGACGCTATCGGTCAACAGATCCAAGATTCTGTTCTCAAGCACTGTACTACGGTGACGGGGTTTGTTTCTGGTGCTCTAAAGGCTCAAATCCTGCAGGCGGCAGATGTGTTTGTGTTGCCGTCTTATTATGAGAACTTTGGTATTGCAGTGGCCGAGGCGATGATGGCGGGTAAACCGGTGGTGATTTCTGACCAAGTACATATTTGGCGGGACATTAAGGAGAGTCAGAGTGGCTGGGTGACGAGATGTGAGCAGGGAGCGCTAACCAAGGCATTGGTTGAGGCTTTAGCAAATAATGGGGAACGGCGACAGCGGGGAGAGAATGGTCGAGGGTTTGCTAAGGAGAATTATGGGTGGGATGCGATTGCTTTGCGGATGATTAAGCAGTATCGTCAGTTATTGCAAGTAAACAGGTAAGCGGAATTTGACCCTTTTCTACAAATAGTTATAGCTATTGCCAATTCTGTTTACTAAAAACATAAACGATCACCTAAACCGCTTTCTAGGGATATCCTTGATATTTTTTCGTGGGGTTCTAGGGCGGGCGAAACCGCCCTAGTCAGGGGGTGTGGGGAACTCGAAGGGACCCCACGCAACCGGTTTTGCTAATTGCCAACTTCCTAAGCGCCATCCCCTAAATACAAAAGCTCATAGGTTTTACGAATGAGTTCGCAGTAAGTTCAAGATGGTCTTCGAGTAGCCTGATTTCCCTTTAAACTAAGTCATTGTGTCTTTTGCTACTTGCCCCCTTATGACAGAGCAGATTAGCCTGTTTGGCGATCAGCCCGTCGCCGATGCCCTATCTCCCAAAACCTGGGAGCAAATCCCTACCAGTGCCAGTATCCCCATCCCTTCTGGCACCTACGAGACCTTGGAGCAGCTGACTCAGCACTGCAATCAGTGTCAGCGATGTGGTTTGGCAGAGGGTCGCAAAAACGTAGTCGTTAGCCGAGGCAATCCCAACGCATCCATTATGATCGTTGGCGAAGGTCCTGGGGAGCAAGAGGACGAGCAGGGGCTACCCTTTGTTGGTAAATCAGGTCAGCTGCTGGATAGAATCCTTGCCTCAGTACGACTGGACACTCAAAACGATGTGTATATTTGCAATGTCGTAAAGTGTCGTCCTCCTGGCAACCGCAACCCTGGTTCAGGGGAAATCGCTGCCTGTGTACCTTACCTTAGAGAACAGGTACGACTGGTGGAGCCTAAAATTATTCTCCTAACCGGTGGCACTGCCCTTAAAGGCTTGCTTGGTATTAAGGAAGGTATTACCAAAGTGCGGGGCAACTGGATGGAATGGGAAAGCCGTCACTGTATGCCTATTTTTCACCCTGCCTATTTGTTACGTAATCCCTCTAGGGAAAAAGGCAAACCCAAATGGCTCATGTGGCAAGATATTCAAGCAATTCGCAAAAAATTGGATGAATTGGTTGTGTAAATTATGGGTGTGAGTGGTGGGCCGTGCCCACTCTACTTTAGAAATATCTTCAACGCTGCCTTGAACAATCTGAAATTAGACTGTCTGTAGCTTAGACAAATCAGGTTTTACCTTGAGCTTCACCACCAGGGCCGTAATATTGTCATGACCATTGTGTTCATTGGCCAATTCAATCAGGTCCGCCACCCCTTCCTCAATCCCTTTATGCCCCCGGAGAATTGGCTCAATATGAGTAGAACAGTGAGTCTCTAATAATCTGTCATCGCTGAGGCCATCAGAACACAGTAACAATAGCGTGTCCTCAGTCAGGTTGAGATAATTAAAACTAGGGTCCAGGGCATCTTCACCACAGGGACCCAGAGCCTGGGTGAGCTGATACGCATCGGGGCGGGCATAGGCAATGGAGGGTTCTACACCGCGTTTGATCTCCCGCTGACCCACTTCATGGTCCACCGTAATCTGCTGTAGGCCCAGTCGCTTAGTGTAACGATACAGACGACTATCCCCCACGTGGGCCGCTACGGCCTGGGTGCCCTTGACCAGCAACATAACCAATGTGGTTCCCATGCGGGCGCTGCCGGTGCGTTCTTCGGCCTGATTTTTGTCATAGATCACCTGATTGGCCAGGGCAATGGACTGGAGCAGATCAGTTTCATTGGGCAGCTCGTTGGTCCAATGGTCATCAAGATACTCCTGGAGGGTATCCACCGCTAGCTGGCTAGCGATTTCACCACCGGAATGCCCTCCCATGCCGTCGCAGAGAATATAGGCACAGCGAGCATCCAAACTCTGGCTGGATAGGGTTTCCCTACGGCTGAGCGAGGACTGGATAAAGTAGTTATCTTCGTTGTGATTTCGTTGCTGACCAACATGGGACTGCCCGGCATCTTCCAACCCCGTCAGCTTCATGGGTAGCACCATGGTGGGGGAGTCGATACTGTCCATGCCAGGATCGTCATTCAGGTCAATGCCTTCTAGCCCTGGAATGTCTAGATCCGCCAGCACATTGGTGGTGGGTTCGGTTTCTGCTGATGTCGTGGATACATCGATGCCTAGCTGATAACGGTCTGCGATCGCAACCAGAGCCTCCTTTAAGTCATCCAACGAATCAAACTTACCCTCAGTCACCTGGGCCGCTAGATCCACCAAATCAGAGAGGGACTGCTCGTTAGACTGCAGCAGCGACTGCCATAGCAACCCCATATCTGCTAATCGATAATCATTGCGATAAGGCCCTACCTCAATAAACCGCAGGCAAACAATCTGATCTTCATCCATACACAGATTGCTAATGTTGAGCAGGCTACCCTGGCCCCTAAATGTTTCCATAGCTTCCCATAGCTCCACCATGACGTAGAAGCTATGGACCTGTTGTAGAGGATCTAAGGTGGCCTGTTGCCAAACGGTGATCAAATCCGGCAAATGCCGTCGGTCTTCAATAATCAGTACCCCATAGTCCGGTTCAACCCAGGCTTGCTGCAGCTCAGGAATCGACGGGAAAAACCGACTGTGAAGGGACAAATAGGGATAGGCCATCAGCGGCAGCATAGCGCCGTCTGTACTATCTGCGTCCTCAATACTGACCAGTGAAAACTGCTGTCGCTGCTCCAGCAGAGATGATGCTACATCATCCAGTTTGGTGTCAGTGACCTGTACTTCTACCAGTTTCTGATTTTCGGCCTCAAGGATTAATTCCTCCACCAGCCGATAACGTTGCTGAGCATCGAGCCAGTCGCCCGCTGCCTTTAACCCTGCTGCCGTCGCTGCCAGGGGCAGGGTTTGACTATCCGCTACCCGTTGCCAAATCTCGGTATCATCACTGTCTGGACTACTGCCCCCGTTGACGTCAGCGCTAGCCAGCAACATAACAGATGGAGCTCCAGGCAGAATAAGCGCTCTCCAAACCTGCAGGGGTGAGCCACAGGACTGGCAGAACTTGTGCTCAACCGGATTTTTAAATTCGCAATATGGGCAAATGATCATCAGTGGATAGAAAAGGCCGTTGACAGTGACCGCAGCTTAGTAAAAATTACGGTGCCATAATGCACTATTCCCAAAGCTAAAGAATAGTTTTAAGGGCTAAAACTACCCACCATGGGAGGTTATGACAGCTAAATACAATTCAGCATAGCCGATAAGAAATATAGATGCCGGTATAAGAGCAACCAAATTAACTGTAACGTCGGTTAACGTCGGTGAGAATGGGAGCGGAAACTCTTGGTTTTATGGGGATAAGGTCGGTCACAACCTTTTGTTAACGGTTGCAACTGATCCAATTGCATTTGTTCCGCCATAGTCAGGTAGCGCCACTGCCCAGGTTTAAGAGCGCCCAGGTGTAGATGACCAATACTAACGCGAATCAGTCGAAGGGTAGGAAATCCAACGGCAGCCGTCATCCGTCGCACTTGACGATTTTTGCCTTCCCGCAGAGTGAGTTTGAGCCACGCTGTCGGAATCTGTTTGCGTACACGAATGGGGGGATTGCGAGGCGGTAAATCGGGTTCCTCAGAAAGCAGAGCGACGTCGGCTGGCAGGGTGGTGTAATTGCGAATAGTCACTCCCTGGCCCAGCTGTTTCAAACTATGGGCATTAGGAACACGTTCTACCTGGGCTAGATAGGTGCGGGGATGGTGAAAACGCGGATGACATAAACGGTGCTGAAGCTGACCGTCATCGGTGAGCAACAATAGACCTTCACTATCACGATCCAGACGGCCCACTGAATAAACGTTGGGTACCGGGATAAAGGATTTGAGGGTGGTGTGGCCAGCCTCGCTGCTGGTGAACTGACTCAGGACATCGTAAGGTTTGTAAAAAATCAAATATCGATAGTCCATGGGCCGATTCTTGAAGCTGTATTGAGAAATGGTGAATTAAGTTAAGTCCCTAGATATGCTGGTTACATTCGATCCACATGAGTATTGGCAATATGAATAACGCCTCTAAGTACCGGTTTGTTTGCACGCTGACCTTTGGTGATATATATGGTCAAATAATTGTCTGGCTAATTGTGTTGTTTATCAGTCTGGCGACAGCCCTGGCTTTGATGGGGGCAAGCCGTCCGATTTACGCCCTGGTTTGTGTGGGTTTGATTTTGGTGTTGTCTCTGCCATTCCTGCTGTTTGCCTTTGTCACCACATTAATCAACCATATTGAGTTTAGTGAAACCGATACATTGACGGCTAAAACTCAGCAGGGACAAGCGTTGGCAAATCCGCAGATGTCGAGTCAAACTGCGGCTTAGGGCTTTCTAAGCTAGTGCCAACGGGGGAATTGCCGTTAGCGCTGCCCCCCTACTGCACTGGTTCAGGATCAGCCCCATCCGATGGGACCCCATCCGGTGGGACCGCAGCCTCTGGGATGACCGCATCTGGCGTAGTTTCAGGGCCAGGTGCAGGATTCTCGGTGGATGTGGATGCTGGCGGAACTTCCGCTGGAATGTTCTCGGCTTGGCTGGCCTGGCTTTGAGTGATTAGCTGCTGAATGCGATCTTTGTACTGGACAGGGGCCTGAGATAGAGCGATTTCAAATAGGGGTTGAGCTTCACTTTGCTGACCCATCTCTTGAAGCACAAGACCTTTGGCTAATGTAGGACGAAAGTCTGGAGTGCCGCCTAGTTGTTGAGCGTCTTCAATGGCGGTGTCGTATGTTGCGATCGCATCGTCAAACCGGGACTGCTCTGTATAAACCTGCCCCAGCAAGAGCTTTACCGCAATGACATCTATAGTACCCGGCTGGATTTGATTGGACTGGTCCGCTGTCTTGAGGGTGTCTTGCAGTAGACCCAACGCGGCCTGAGGTCGCTCCTGTGCCAACAGCAATGACACCAAACCTTGCAGTGCTTCCATATTGCCGGGAGTAGCAGTCAATACGCTACGGTATGTTTGAGCCGCGCCCTCTAAATCATTTAACTGTTGCTTAGTTTGAGCCAGTAACACTGCATATCTGGGCTCCTGGGGATTTAATTCTGCCAACCGTGCCAGCGGTTCTGCCGCCCCGGCCAAATCCCCCAAACTAATGCGGGCTTCCACCAATCCTTCTAAAGCCGCTTGATTATCAGGTTCTCGCTGCAGCACCAGTTCGTAGCCATTGGCCCGACCCTGCAGTTCGGCCTGGCGATCGGTCTCAGTTGCTGTTGATGCAGGAGTGTTATAGGCTTCAGGGCCCTGATCAAATGCGGCCTGGAGCAGCGGCCAAAAGGAAACAGCCAATAGCGCAGCCACAGCAATAAATAATATTCCGCCCACCAGCCATCGATTGCGTTTGACAGCCACAGAACTCCTCCTTCAAATCAACTTGCCCATATTAAACCCAAATGACCCGGCACGACTTAGCCGTGAGGGTGGCCAGCAATGTAACGAACTTAACGCTCAAAATCAATGTTCGTAAGGAAGGTCATTGAGGCTGACATGCCGCTGACATTTCTAAATAATCAGACTAAAAAGTAATAAACATAGTTTTATAAACTAACTGAACAACCGCTTGGACCTGGGGAAACTATGACTCAAGATATTTAAGAGATTTGATCGCAGAAGAATATCCTTAAATTAAGCTGACATCTGCCAAAATCTATGAATGGTAACGTATAAAACCACCATCGCCTTTTGTAGGCTATCTACATTGGGAATAGTTTTTTCCAAGATAGGCTTGGTTTATTAATCGAAAAGCTGTTAGGTTCAACCAGATAGCATTCATGTAAACTATCTCATTCGTATAATCATTAACCAAAGGCAGACCACTTATCACTAATAAGATTAGATATTCAAACTGATAGACAACTCTATATCCACGTTTGAACCGTTGGTTCAAACTGTTAAGTAAGCTGATTTTCCTGATTGAGGAGGTTTCGAAATTAATGAGTTCTGCAGACAGTCGCCCCCCAGAAATGCCCAAAACTGCATCTGAGAGTGAGTTGGATGCTAGCGCAACTGCTGACTCTAATCGCCCTGCTCTCAAACAGCCCCCCAGACGCCCTGCTAAACCGGTGCCCCCGGTTGAAGAGCCTGTGCAGGAGGCGACTGTGATTAAGGTGGTTAAAAAAGCGGTGGAGCCAGAACCTTCTGAAGCTGATGCCCCCCTTCCAAGTGCTGAGACTCTCCCTGATGATGCTCAGGACGAGACCCAGGGTGACCCAGCTGACGAGTCGCCCTCAGAGGAGGTGCCCCAACCTCGCCTGCAACCGATCGCACCGCCCAGTGAACCCATGCAGTACCGAGCCATTGGCTTATTAAAGGGCCGCTACGAGCCATCGGAGGAATCGTTTAATCGTGGCAGCATTGTCAATCACGATGGTACCAACACCAGTGCCGTACTCTTGGGACGGACAACGAGCCTGGTTAAAAAGCACTTGGATCTGGAAAAAGAGCATCTGTGGGTTGTATACCCCCGCACAATTTTTCAGGATGACATTGGTATCGCGGTTCAGATTGTCGGTGTTTGGGAGCCTGAGACCCTAGGGGAAGACGACGATGAAGCCCTCGAAGCTCCAGAAGACGCCATTCAGCCCGACTATTTTTCGATTCGGGGCGAAGTTGTTAAGTTTGATGAGCGCAAACAGGAAATTACGGTCAGCATTGTTCAGAAAATGCGGACAGGTAAACAGCCCAAGCGTCCTTTTAAGCTAGTGATTAACGGCAGTATCGGTGTTAAGACCATTGGTTACTTTTGGGATATGCATGTGCATCGCGAAGGTAATCAGTTTGTGCTAAATGAGGGCAGCTATGTGGCGGCGGTGCCCCCCAAGAAACGCTCTAAGAAACGTCCTCCTGGTGGTGGCGGTGGCGGCGGCAAGCGTCGTCCTCCTAAACGTTCTGGTGGAGTCGGAGCGCCCCGACCCAAGCCAAACCTGACTAAAGGGGATAAAGGGGATGACAAAGAAAAAGCCAATGTTGTCAAAGTTGGAGACAGTGGCGCTACGCCCAATACTGGCTCCGACAGCGGCGAAGAGTAGCCCTGGTTTTTGACAAACAGCGTTTTTATCTCAATTTTTTTGAGGTAAAAACGCTGTTTGTTTTGGCAATGGGGCAATGGGTTCCGTGAGTTCAAAGCTGCCTTTAAGGATCCACTCCTTAAGCAGGGTAGCTACCTTACCGCCCAGATACAGACTGGACAGCGGTGCTGTTCTTACTCGACTGCCATTGATGGTGAGGTAGCCAGATTTTAGCTGCTGATAGCTGACCAAGCCAAAACTGGGTCTGACGCGGCGAGGAATGGAAAAGTCAATCACTGGGGCCACGATGTTTTGATCTCCGACGGCACAGCTCTGCATCATTGATTCATCCAAAATTGGAATCGGTACCCCCACACCCATCATCAGTGAGGGGCCGTAGCCGCTAAAATAGCAGCCTCTTACCCATTCAGGCTGCATTTGTTTAGCATCTCCCAGCAAGGCGACGGTGGCGGATGGGCCAATGGGGGTGCTATTGGGTAAGCGTTTTTGTAGGGGAAAATGCTGGGTACCTTCCCAGGCAATATAGCCAGGGGCCCCGCCGACCAATAGGCGGCTACCGATGCCGATGGTGCGCAGCCGAGGGTCCATCAGCATCGGGGATAGGGCCCCGGCGTTGGCATAAACGGCGTTTCCTAAAAAGGGCTGTAGCGGTCCCAGGTAGGTAAGCAGCGGACGGTCACTGCTATTAACTCCCACAATAAAATTCTGGTACAGATTACGGGGGTTAAACAGATAGAACTGGTTGATGGTATCTCGGGTGATGGAAATATCCAGGGTGGCGCGAGGATAGCAGTCACTCACATGGCCCAGAGCTCTCAGATGGACGGATTTACCTGCAATCAGCTGGGCAATAACATGACCCCCACCCCGCTCACTGGGAATGTCACTTTCGGCAGTATCTCCCCAGCGATTGCTGCCTGCCATCTGGCTGGCCCCCAGATACAGATCCACGGCTCCAAACCCCGCATAGGCCATGACGCCATCCAGGTAACATTCACGAATGTTAATGGGGGGATCGGTGTGGCCTAAATTGATGATGGCCCCTGAGGATTCCATCGGTTCAAAGGTGCCTGCTGTCACCACATCTACGGTTTCTGTGGCTTTGGCCAGGCCCATATCGGCCACGTTGCGTTTGGTTTCTGCGGCGGTCCATACGGTAACGCGACCATCGCGAATTTTTTGATTAATTTCGGAGATCGTACGGGTGGTCGCCATGGGGCCGTGCTTGAGTTTTAAGGTTTGAACCACCTATAGCTGCCGCATCAGCCAACCACCGACGATGACCGTGGGTAGGAGAACCACGATTAAGGCCATGGATTCGGGTAGGTATAGCAGGGGACCAGCCCATTTGATCAGGGCTCCAATGATGGCGGATGCGATCGCAATTTTTAACAGGTACAACCAGCTATCCATGGCATAGGTTCAAGGGTCAAAAAAACTACGGACGGCGGATGTTGAGACAACACCAGTCGCCCCTGCGCCAGAGGGTGGCCACCGTCCAACCATGGTCTTCAAGGGTATCGGCCACCCACTTGGACTGATCTAGCAAAACACCACTTAAAATCCCCCAGGTAGAGGCCTTAGCAAGGGTATTAAAGTGGGGAATCAGCTCAACGATAATTTCGGCCAAGATATTACATAAAATGCCATCCACCGGTTCATTTAGACTGAGACTATCAATACTGCCCTCAGCCACTTGAATACGATCCGGCTCAATCCCATTTAGATCTCGGTTTTCCGCCGTTGCTTTTACCGCCAAGGGATCAGTATCCACGCCGTACACCCGGCGAGCCCCCAACAAAATCGCCCCGATGGACAAAATGCCAGAACCGCAACCAATGTCTGCCAGTATGGCCCCCGACTGATTCTCTTCGCTGCTGAGGCGCATTTCCAGGGATTCCAAACACAGTTGGGTGGTGGCATGGGTACCTGTACCAAATGCAGTGCCTGGGTCCAACTTAAGAATCCGCCGTGAGGAGTCCTTAGGTGGCTCCATCCAGGCGGGATTAATCAGCAGGTGATCCCCCACAGGCTGGGGCTGCCAGTATTTCTTCCAGCTTTTAGACCAGTCTTCGTCCTCAATCAAACTCCAGGTAACTTGGGGGACATCCCGAAGGCCCAAACATAGGGCATCTTGCTGAAACCGAAGGGCCAGAGCCGCCATGTCCATGTTGCCCAGCTGCTGCTGAGGGAAATAGGCTTTTACCCGACTCTGATGCCCCCAACGTTCACTGGCAGTGCCACGCCCGTCCCAATCCGCAAACCGCCAGAAGACCGTGTCCTCTAGCAGCGGGGAACAGGTAACTTGTATTTCCCACCAGGTGTTTGCCAAGGGCTTAGTGTGAATTGATAAAAAAAGCTAGGCGTAGCATCCCTGCGCCTAGCCTATTCTATAGGGCAATGGTGCTTATTCTGCAGAGCGCGGCCTACAGAGCGACAGTATAGGCATCGCGGATACCGGGCACTTTTGTAATCTCTTCTAAAATGCCATCGGGTAGCGGATCGTCAATGCTGAGGACCATAACCGCATCGCCGCGAACAATCTGGCGACCCACTTGCATACTGGCAATGTTGACATTGAAGCTACCCAACAATGACCCAATTTTGCCAATGATACCCGGCATATCACGGTGCAGAGTAAACAACATGTACTTGGTGGGCGGTACATTAATCGGGAACTGATTAATATCCGTAATGCGGACCTCGGTTCCTCCCAAGATAATGCCTGTAACAGCATGCTCTCCAAGGGAACCCTGGGCAGACACATAGAGAGACCCTGTAAAGTCTTTTACCCCCGCATCACGGGTCTCAATCACCTTAATGCCGCGCTCTTTGGCTTCGATAGAAGCATTGACATAGTTAACTCGCTCTCTCAGAGCATTGGTTAATAACCCTTTGAGAGTGGCAATCACAATGGGTTTACTGTCCTGATTAGCCAGCTCACCCTGGAGGGTGATTTGGACCTGTTCCACCCGACCACCGGCCAGCTGACCTACCAAATTGCCCAAGGTTTCAGCCAGTTGCAGATAGGGACGCAGTTTTTCTAGAACATCAGGGCGTAAACCAGGAATATTGACGGCGGAGCGAGCCGGTAGCCCCAACAATACATCGCGAATCTGCTCTGCTACATCAACGGCTACATTGATTTGAGCTTCGGCTGTGGATGCTCCCAGGTGAGGGGTGAGCACCACCGATTTACCCAACTCCCGCAGCGCGCTTTCCCCCAGGGGTTCCTCTTCATATACATCCAGGGCTGCCCCGGCAATGGTGCCATTCTTAACCGCTTCATGGAGAGCGGCTTCATCAATGATGCCACCGCGGGCACAGTTGACAATGCGGGCGGTGGGCTTCATTTTGGCCAGGGCCTCAGCATTGATCAGGTGAGCGGTTTCAGGGGTTTTGGGAATATGCAGTGTAATATAATCGGCTTCCTGAAACAGCAGATCGAGATCCACCAAAGTGCAGCCTAACTCAGCGGCGCGTTCCTTTGAAATAAAAGGGTCATAGGCCAGGATATTCATCCCCATAGCGCGAGCGACAGTTGCCACATGGGAACCAATTTTTCCCAGACCGACCACGCCGAGATTCTTTTTGTAGACCTCTACACCGGTGAACTGTTTACGATTCCAGGTGGACGCTTTTACTGACTTGTCCGCTTCAGGAATGTTACGGGACAGCGACAATATCATGGCCAGAGCATGTTCAGCAGCGGCGATGGTATTGCCCTCAGGAGAATTAACAACAACAATTCCTCGACGTGTGGCTGCGGCTACATCCACATTGTCTACACCCACACCAGCACGACCGATAATCTTGAGCTGGCTAGCCGCTGCAATCACTTCGCTGGTGACCTTAGTCCCCGAGCGAATCATTAAGGCATCGTAGTTAGGGATAATTTGAACAAGTTCCTCCAGAGGAAGCTTGGTTTTGACATCAACTTGGGCCACCTGGGCCAAAATATCGAGACCAGATTGGTCAATCGGGTCGGAGACAAGTACCTTCGGCATAGCTGGGGGGATTTTTTTT
>JBCCJR010000059.1:0-17620 GCA_039045805.1 Cyanobacteria bacterium P01_C01_bin.118 | reverse complement strand
AGCCGCAGCTGTACCATGATCTGTTAATGATTTTTATTGGCTGCTTTTGCTCCGGTGACGGCTATAGTAATTTTTGGCAGATGGATGCAGTGTTGGCGCATAATTTTCTACCCTGCTGGCATCTGTTGCATGAGTGGATTCAGCGGATGGGTGAATAATAGTTGAGTGAAGAGTAAAAAGTAAAGAGTAAAGAGTGACAAGTAGGGTGCTGTTAGGCGTTGGCAAAGCCCGCACAGAGTGCATAGCCGTAACGCACCGCTGAAGACAAGTGCTGAAGTTTGATAAGCTACTCAATCTGGATACCTTTACCCTCGAAGCCCAGCAAATGCCTGTTGATACCTGGTTTCCCCTTGCTGTTTACTACGAAGACCTATCGGACGCTACAGCCCATAAAAAACAGCTGATGGATGCAGCACTGCAGCTGGAACGCGATGGCTATGAGCGGCGAGCGTTTCCTGAGATGGCCTGGACGGGTGACCTGCATGGGGCGGAGCAGATCCATACTGATCCTCGGTTTGCCTGGATCGTTGATCAGGTGGAAAGTCATGTACAGCAATATTTGAAAACGCTGGGTGTGGATCTAAATCAAATCGATCTGTACATTCAGCGGGCCTGGCCTGTGGTTTCTCGCTATCAGCAAGAGGTGGGTTCTCACTGTCATAATACGTCCCACATTAGTGCTGTGTATTATGTGTCGGTACCGAACTCGGGTAGTGATGAGGCGGGCAGTCTGGTATTTTTTGATGATGTGCGGCCCAATGAGGTGAGTCCTGGCTTGGGCAGCGAGAATACAAATATTATTGTGGATTGGAATGAGCTGAACCAGGACCAGGCGATGTATGTGCCGGTAGAAGGGCGGTTGATTTTGTTTCCGTCGAAGCAGCGCCATGGGGTGACGATGAATCATACGGAGGGGGAGCGGATTTCGTTGTCGTTTGATATTGTGCTGGCGGCAAAGCCGGGCAGTGCGGCGGGCTCCTATGAGTTTTTACTGCCGCCGCCGGAGCAGTGGCAGCGGTTTGGTGGGCGCGGTTAGGAAGTAGCGGAAGATGATCTGGTAGGGTGCGCCCCGCGAACCGTTCGATCGGTGCAGCTATTCTCCAACCCACCAATCCCGAACAATATCGCACCCGATAAACTTAAACATCCTACAACGGTAATCGTCTTACCCTAACCGTTTCATCACTCACCGAAATAATTGCGCCTGATTCTAAATCTGCAGCAAATAACTCCAAGACCTCGGCCAATCGACCGTTTACACTCTCAGACGTTTCATTACTCAATCGAAAAATAATGGTACTCGGGAATTGCCCCCGGCTCATGGCTAGCAATGCCCCGAACCCCAAATCCATCGTCAGTAAGATTCGCTTTTCTTGTAGAGCTTTAACCATCACGTCTGCATCGGGTAATCGTTGTAACCCTTCGTCGCTCAACCGAACTGCGTTATATCCCTGATTTTTTAACCACGTAACCGTGCGGGGTGAAATGCCCATATCTGCTAAAAACTTCATGCAGCGTTAGCGTTCGAATGTAGATATACCTGTTCTGTTGCTAACCAAGCTGCGTATCTAAGAGACTGTCGGATATCCTCTATTTCCAATTCAGGATACTCTTCAACAATCTCGGATTCTAACTGTCCATTAGCTAACAAGTTTAAAATCAGAGAAACCGTAATCCGAATCCCTCGGATACAAGCCTGTCCTGCCATGATATTAGGATCAAAAGTAATCCGATCGAACTTTTCCATTGCGTATAATCCTAATCACTAATGGTCAAAGGGCATAGGTGTACTGGTTTTCATATCTTAGCATCGACATATTAGTGCGTAGGCTTTATGCTGCGCACTGTCCATTAAAAAGTTTAGGGATTCCTGGCAGCCTGGGGCTATGCCGAGTACCTTGGTAACGATGCCGACCCAATGCCCCCTTATGTCGTCAAAAACGCGCGGTTTTCTAGCCAGCCCTGAAGGATTGCAAAAGTTAGAAGCTGCAAAAGCTGAATTGAACCTGAGCTTTGCAGCGATTGCTAAGCAGGCTGGCGTAAGTGCGGATACGGTGAGTCGGTTGTTTCATCCAGAGCAAAACAAGCCAGTGAGTGAGACGAGCCTGACAGCGATTGCTCAGGTATTGTCAGTAACACCAGAAGACATTATCTTTGCGGAAGATGACCAATGTCATGAGGGATTCATGGAGGCTCAAAGACGCATTCAAGAATCAATAGAAAATCAAGAAACAGAACTCGATCTATCAGATTTAGGACTCACCTCGCTTCCAAAGGAACTGGGACAGCTTCAAAATCTCACATTTCTATCGCTCTCTGACAATCAACTCACCGCGCTCCCAAAAGAACTCGGACGACTTCAAAATCTTACGTCTCTATCTCTCTATCGAGCCCATCTCACCTCAGTACCAAAAGAACTGGGGCAGCTCAACAAACTCACCTTCCTTGACCTCTCACAAAATCAGCTGATTTCAGTGCCAAAAGAACTTGGACAGCTTAACCAGCTGACAGAACTGTATCTCAACCACAATCAACTCACCTCAGTACCCAAAGAAGTCGGAAAGCTTAACCAGCTCGTACGCTTTAATCTCTCTCTCAACCAACTGATCTCGCCTCCACAAGAACTCGGACAGCTTAATCAGCTCATATTGCTCGACCTCTCTGAGAATCAACTCACCTCAATCCCGAAAGAACTTGGCCAGCTCAATCAGCTAAGACTGCTTTACCTTAACCAAAATCAACTTATTTCAGTACCAAAAGAACTTGGACAGCTCAACAAACTCACATCCTTGTCTCTTTCTGAAAATAAACTTACCTCAATCCCAAAAGAACTTGGACAGCTCAGCAAGCTCACATCTCTTTATCTCACTAACAATCAACTCACTTCAATTCCGAAAGAACTCGGACAGCTTAATCAGCTTACATCCTTATCTCTTTCTCAAAATCAACTCAGCTCGCTACCACAAGAGCTCGGACAGCTTAATCAGCTTAAAAAGCTGTATCTCGACGGAAATCAGCTCACCTCACTACCGCAAGCACTCGAAAGATTTAATAAGCTCCCATAAGGTTACTTTCATGCAAAGATCCGATTAGGGTTACCTCAGGCAAACTAGGATTGCCACTGCGCACTGTCTACTAAAAAAATTATGGATTCTTGGCAGCCTGGGGCTATAAAGAACTCGGGCAGCTCACCAACCTTACAAGCCTTGACCTCTTTGAAAATTAACTCACCTCGATTCTAAAAGAACTCGGGCAGCTCACCGACCTAACATCTATTTATCTCTCTCGAAATCAACTCATCTCAGTCTCAAAAGAGTTTGGACAGCTCATCAATCTCACATCTATTTATCTGTCCAATAATCAACTTGCTTCAGTTTCAAAAGAATTCGGGCAGCTCAATAGCCTCACAGACCTTAACCTCTCCAATAATCAACTTGCCTCAATTCCAAAAGAGTTTGGGCAGCTCAACAGTCTTACAGGTCTTTACCTCCACGAAAATAACCACTCAGGTATTTCTGTAGAAATTTTTGGTCCTGCTCAAGCGAGCAGACATTATTCTCTTGTTGATTAGCGCTGACTTTATCGCGTCAGACTACTGCTACGAAATCGAACTCCAGCAAGCCATGGAACGACATCAGGCTGGCGAAGCCAGAGTGATTCCCATCATTCTGCGCCCCGCCGACTGGCAAAATACCCCGTTTAGTGAGCTGCAGGCATTTCCGACCAATGCAAAGCCTATTACCTCATGGTCTGACCGTGACGAAGCATGGCTTAATGTAGAAATGCTATTAGAGAAGCGATTCAAGATATTAGGTCTGAGCGGTATCGGTGAGAGGCTGATTAGAGGTCCTGTATTTTATAATGAGGCCGGTTGTGAGCCTTTTACCCACGCCCGGTTCAAAACCAGGTGCTACTTGAATGCTGTCGCTTAAGCGACAAGGGAATCTTGCGATTAGAAAACTTTTAAAGTAACTAACCCTCCGTTACTTTGAGGCATCGCAAGAGATTATTAAGACTGGATAGAAGCCATTCCGTTATACGGAAATTAACCACATCAATGGGGATCACTCCTTAAAGCGCTTCTGGAGAACCTATGCACCCCCTGACAAAACTAACGCAGCGACTACTGCCCTGGATGCTCGCTGCTTTACTACTGATCACGGTCGGTAACTTCCCAGCCACTGCCCAGCCAGCCTCTACACCTCGCATCTTAGCCATCTCCGGCCACGGGCGTGCCCAAGCCCCCACCTCATTAGCCCAAATCACCCTAGGCATCTCCGATAAAGGCGACACCGCCAAAGCCACCTACGAGCAGGTCAATAAGCGTTCCTCAGCTATCGTCAAACTACTCAAAGACCGCAAAATAGATAGCGTTAAAACCACCAATATCAACCTTACTATCAAGTCTGACCGCGATGGCAAACCCCAAAAGGGCAGCTACGACGGTTATCGCAATGTGGAGTTTCAGGTGCTAGCGGACAAAATTGATGTGCTAGACGACGCGATCGCAATCGGCATAGATCGCGTCAATAACATCCGCTACATCGCCTCCGAAGACGCTATTCGCACCGCCCGCAAGACAGCATTAGAAGCTGCGATCTCTGATGCCCAGACTCAAGCAAAAGTTGCCCTGGACAAACTAGGTTTTAGCATTCAGGACGTCGTTGATATCCAAGTCGGCAACGCCCAGGTAAACACCCCAAAAACTCAGCCAGAACCTCGTGAGAGCTACTCCTCATGGTCTGAGAATTTGCCAGTGTTAGAGGGTGGAGAGCAGACGGTGGATGTGGATGTGACTTTGAAGGTGCGGTATTAGAGGGATAATAGGGTGACCAAAGGTGCTCTATTTAGTGTATGTTTTCCTATCGGCTTAATGCTCGCCTGCAGTTGCGATCGCTGCAGCTTACGGATACTAATGAACTGTTTGCACTAACCGATGCAAATCGCACATACTTGCGCCGATGGCTGCCGTGGTTAGACAGGACAACCACGACCGCCGACACTCGCAATTTTATCCGTAATACCATTGAGCAGTTTGCCGATACTGACGGTCTGGTTGCTGCCATTTGTTACGACAATGAGATTGTGGGCATCATTGGCTATAACTACATCGACTGGGCCAACCGGATTGGACAGCTTGGTTATTGGCTAGCAGAATGTCACCAGGGCAAGGGGATTATGACCACCGCCTGTCAGTACTTAGTGAATTATTCCTTTGCCCAATTGGTGCTCAATCGGATTGTTATCTTGTGTGCAACGCAAAACAAACGTAGTCGGGCTATTCCAGAAAGGTTAGGGTTTCAACATGAAGGTACAGCCCATGAGGCAGAATGGCTCTACGATCATTTTGTGGATCATGAAATCTATGCCCTGTTGCGTCGGCATTGGGTGATTGATTGATATTGATTACTCTGTTCAGGAGTCTCTTAACATAGACATGCACAGTGCTTCTCTCATAGTTATCTCTTTAACAAACCTAAATCCTTGATCTAAGTTTGTTCACCAATGGGATACAGTCTTAAAGCATAGCGATAGAGAGCAACAGGTTGATTAATCACCTTAAAGTAATCAGGATCCTGCGGAGATAAATACACTGCCGTAATCTGATCAGCTTTGATATGGTCCTGCTCCAAGTGATAGGCGGTTGTATTCTCCACTTCATTCAAATACACCGATGGACGTCCACCGCGAAAAAACTGTTGAAAGACTTCCGTAGTGATAAATGTGTCGCTATCAGGTTGTTCCACCGCCCGTCCAGTCACTGTTGAGACTAGCTGCTGCCGATCTTTTAGAAAGGTAATTTGCCGATTGGGATTTTCGGGATCAACCTTGACAGCCTCTACCCAGTCATCTCCTAGATAGGCTTGAGCCAAACTGAGGCCGTTAAAGGCTCGATCAGACACTACACCCTTGCTGTTTTTTAGGGGACGATTGAGAAACTTACCCTGGGCCACCCGTGCCTCTTTAAAGCGAATATCGGCATCAACCGGAACATTGAGAAACTGGCGGTTACCTTCAAACCCTGGCGTGATTAAATCGGGAGCTAGGGGCGCTTCCATTTTTAGGAGGGTGGAGGTCATCCGCCAGGAACCATCCATCCAAGCAGGATATACAAGATCTCCTTCGGAGGGCTGCACTGGTGGTTTGTTAGACCAATTTGGAAAAGTCGCTATCCGTTCTGCCAGGGGGCTGGCCATCGCCTCACCACTACATAACAGCCACACCAAAATCAGCAGGGTAATCCAGATAGCTTTACGCTGGAGACGTTTGAGGAGATAGCGAGACATAATTGCGATTGCAGTGCATGAACGGCCACAGCATCAGTGTAATCGCATCGGGGCAGACTAAAGGTTAGGTGTATCAGGAAGCGTCCTGAATATCAGGTACATAAGGAAGAATCCTAAATATTCAGGAGCCATAACAAAAGTGATTGTAGCCTTGATTTACAAGCCTTTCGATCTAGCTCCACGTCAACTCTCCAATGGATAATCAAACTTTGCTTAAAGACGCATTAACTGAAGAGTTGGGCGTACTCTACAAAAATATTACTCAACTAACAGATGTAAAGTCCCTGCCTGAGGATGATTTGCAACTGCTGCGAGGGTTAGTCTCAGTATTGCAGTTTGCGGCTCAGCAAATGACCCAACAGCAGGCATCGGGAGGCAAACTGACTGCAGATGTCACGGCCCTACGAGAAAAGGTGGCAACGCTGCAGCAAGAGAATATGGCCTATCAAAAACAGCTGCAGTGGATCCAGGATCGGGTGGCGTTGTCCCGCTCATCTACTGGCAAAATGCGGCTTAAAGCGACACTCAAGCAGACGCTGGATATTGCCGTAGATATTACCGGTGCCAACAATGCCAGCATTTTTTTGCTAAATGATGCCAAGGTGGTGACTGAGTGCATTTTGACCCGCTCAGGGACAACGGAACGGGAGCGCCAGAATCTAGTGGGCCAGGTATTGGAGAAAGGTTTAGCAGGCTGGGTGTTAGAGCACCGTAAAGTAGAAACAATTGCCGATACCCGCCTGGATAGTCGTTGGATAAACTTGCCGGATCAGCCCTATAAAGTCCGTTCCGCCATGTGTGCACCGATGGTCAGCGGTAATCGGATTCTTGGGGTAATGACGCTAACTCACCCAGAGACTCGACACTTTCAACCTCCAATTCCTGATTTGATCGCCTCGATGGCAGATCAGATGGCGTTAGTGTTGGAAAACGCACAGTTTCAGCTGGCCAATCAGCAACTAGACCGACAGCTAAAACGTCATCAAAACTTTTGCCATCAGCTGTTGGCGACTGACGTAGTCGGGGTTTTGCTCTTGCAAGAGCAAAAGATTTCTCAGATAAACAGTCGGGCTGCCAAACTTTTTGGTCGAGACCCCGATGAGCTACTTCACTTACCATCGATTAAAAGCGTAATTGCCTATGAAGATCTGGATCGGTTGCGCGTCAAGATCAACGAAGGTCATAGTCATCCTGAACAGTTGATGATGGTTGATTTTGGCATTACCCATAAAAGTGGTCAGGTAAAAGCCATCACCGCTCAGGGAATAGCCCTGGACTTTGAAGGGCAACCGGCAATGCTGTTAATTGTGAATGAGATAGATGGAAGTTTATTCAGATTTTAGAACTGGGGGATGCTGGGGCATGCATTATCAGGATGTAATCCTGCGATAAAAGAGTTTCCTGGCTTTGTTTGGTAAACTCGCAGCTATCGTTGAAGCAACGTCCGTCGTCCTACAATAGATTTAAATATTTTTGAGTTTTTGTGGTTTCAGCAACGAGTCGGCCAACGACAATTAGATTTTTAAAGTCGCCCACGTCTCAGGCTTGGATTGATCAGGCTCTGGGAAATTTAGATGAGGTCATGTTGGACCATTCCCACTGTGAACGTAAGGCGGCGGGGATTGCCATTAAGCTGATGTTTTTGTACCCAAGCGATACGGCCTTGGTAGCTGCGTTGACGGATATTGCCCAGGAAGAGTTAAGCCACTTTAAACAGGTCAATCAGTGGCTTGAACGTCGAGGGGTACCCCTGCGTTCTCTGGCGGCAGGTCCCTATGGTGCAAAGCTGCGCAAACATGTGCGCCCTAACGACCCTGAACGAAAGCTGGATTTGTTGTTGGTGTCGGCCCTAATTGAGGCCCGTAGCCATGAGCGTCTTGGCCTGTTGGGAGAATACTGCCCAGACCCAGATTTGGCTAAGTTTTACCGTAGTTTAATGGCCTCTGAAGCCCGTCATTATGGCGCTTACTGGATTCTGGCTACAAATGAATTTGGCAGTGATGTCGTGACACCTCGATTGGCAGAGTTAGCAACTGCAGAGAGTGAAATTTTGGCAACACTGCATCCAGCCCCAAGAGTACATAGTTGATCTCACTACTCACTCCCCCCTATGCACACCCCCTTCAAATCTTTTCTTATTCGTGCCTGGCAACCGGCTGACCGTGAGGCAGCAGCAGCTTTGATTGGTCAGGTGTTGACGGAGTATGGTCTGGGTTGGGAGCCGGACGGGGCGGATCTTGATGTGGTCCAGGTAGAAACTCACTACCAGCAGGGTGAGTTTTGGGTGGTGGAGCGGGATGGAGTAATTGTAGGGACGGCGGCCTATCTTCCCATTCAACGGGGGGAGCAGGCGGTGGAGATCCGTAAGATGTATCTGCTACCCGCAGCCCGTGGTCAGGGATTGGGGCGGTTTTTGTTGGGGCAGTTGGAACGCGCGATCGCAGCCCAAGGTTTCCAAGAAATCTGGCTTGAAACCGCCACTGTTCTAGAGCAAGCTGTGAGCATGTATGAAAGCTCAGGCTATCTGCAAGCGACCGGTGTCGAAACTAGCCGGTGTGACCGGGTTTATAAAAAGCAAATTGCTCAGAATTAAATTTACTGTGCTGATCTAGGGGCATCCATGGGTGCTTGGCAATCATCGAGACAGGCCATCAGGTTTGCCGATGGGTTGCTGACTTTGAAATTTGACAGCCCAACGATCACCTCACTCGCTATAATCGACCCGGCAAAAATCCCCACTCCCTCACCGTGCTTGCAATTTATCCCGGTAGCTTTGACCCTGTTACCTTGGGCCATCTCGATATCATTACCCGCAGCAGTGGTCTCTATGACCATGTGATTGTGGTAGTGTCCCGTAACCCGACTAAAAATCCGATGTTTGCCGTTGAGGAACGGATAGGCCAGATCCGCCAGGCTACGGCACACTTGAATAACGTAGAAATCGATAGCTTTGATGGATTGACGGTTAACTACGCCCATCAGCGACAGGCTAAAGTCTTAATTCGTGGTTTACGTGTACTATCGGACTTTGAGAAAGAGCTCCAGATGGCCCATACTAATAAGACTCTTGCAGACGATCTGGAAACCGTTTTTTTAGCGACCTCTACTGAATACGGCTTTTTAAGCAGTAGTCTAGTAAAGGAGATTGCAAGGTTTGGTGGAGCAATCAATCATCTTGTTCCTGCGCATGTTGCCCAAGATATTCAGAAATGGTACGGCAAGAACCTCCCATAAACGATCCTAGATTAAATGGCCAGACTGCTCAGGCCGAGGATATCCTGTCCCAACCAGAGGGGGCTAGGGTAGCACCTGCGACAGGGTTTGATATTCAAGATGCCCTCAACCAGATCGAGGAGTCGGTTTTGGATAGCCCTCGTCTGCCGGTCATGGGTCGCACCATGATTAACGAGGATGACTTGCTGGATCAGTTAGATGCAGTGCGGTTAAATTTGCCAAGCGCCTTTCAAGATGCCCAGAAGCTGCTGGAACAGCGGAATGAAATTTTGGGGGAGGCCGAACGCTATGCGCAAGATATCGTGACGACAGCTGAAAAGCAGGCCGCTGCGATTTTGAATGAAACCGTCATTTTGCGTCAGGCCGAGCAGCAGGCACAGCAGCTCAGACTGCAGGTGGAGCAAGAATGTGCGGCGTTGCGATCGCAAACCATGCTAGAAATCCAGCAGCTCCAGACGCAAACCAAGCAGGAATGCGATGACATGCGCAAATCGGCAATTTCTGAATGCCATGCCATTCAAACCGATGCCGACACCTACGCAGACCAGGTGTTGCAGCGTATGGAAACCCAATTTAGTGAAATGCTAGGGGTGATTAGCAACGGTCGCCAGCAGCTGTACGAACGTCAGCAGCGAGCCCGCCAAATAGCAGTACCCCCGACGTCGGGAGATGACCTGTTGACCCGTCGGCCTACGCCGTCTACGCAACGGCCATCCGCCTCGCAACCATCGACATCTTTTCCCCAGCAGCCGCCCTCTCAACGACCTCAACAGCCGCCCTCCCAACGGCCCCAGCAGCCCCCCTCACAGCGTCCGCCGCGTCGTCAGTTCTAAACGATGATTGGATACCTCAAAGGGGATCTAGCCGACATCCAACGGCTAACCAATGGACGTGTAGTGATTACCATTGATGTAAAGGGTGTAGGCTATGAGCTGCAGATTACGGCTCGGGTAATGGGTAATCTGCCTCCCATAGGCGACCCGGTGCAGATTTTTACCCATCTACAAAATCGCGACGATCAGCCTGTGCTGTTTGGCTTTGGCTCACGGGCAGAGCGGGATGTATTTCGTCTGGCCATTAGCGTTAGCGGCATTGGTCCTCAAATGGGTATGGCCTTGTTGGATACCCTGAGCCTAAATGACCTGGTGCAGGCAGTGGTGTCCGGCAATGCCCGCATCTTGTCCCAAACACCGGGAGTCGGTAAGAAAACGGCTGAACGCATCATCCTGGAACTGAAAACGAAGCTAGCGGAATGGCGGCAGCAGGCAGGTCTGATTACGGCTCCGGCAGCAGGTCCCGTATCCGTGGTGCAAGAAGATGTAGAAATGACCTTACTGGCCCTGGGCTATTCCAACAGTGAAATTACCAAGGCTCTGCAGGCAGTGGGGCAGGGCAAAGCCCTCAGCAAAACCGACGATACTGAGGCTTGGATCCGCGAAGCGATCGCATGGCTGAGTCAATAATCTCAGATCGGAATTCCGACTTCCGAACTCCATCAAAGGTTGTAACGAAAACATAAGGTCCGCATCAATCCTTGATAGGTTTATCTAGCGGAGTTTTTGTATCAAATTACACTGTTTGCTCCCTGGCTTCGCAGGGCATTCTGCAGACAACGCAAATACCTTCAACGCTATTACCGAGGTTTATGAAACAAATTATCGCAGTTATTCGACCTACTCAGCTTGACAAGGTAAAAGAAGCCCTTGTCAATGTCGGCATTGTGGGTATGACCGTATCCAATGCCCGTGGCTTTGGCCGTCAAAAGGGACAAACCCAAAAATATCGTGGTCAGACCTATAAAGTGGACTTTCTACAAAAGATACGTCTTGAAGTGTCCGTTGCTGATGAAAAAGTAGACCTGGTCGTTAAAACCATCACTGAAGCAGCCCGCACCGGTGAGATTGGCGATGGCAAAATTTTCGTATTACCTGTGGAAGCGGTTTATCGTATTCGTACTGGTGAGCGGGATGATGTAGCGTTGTCTAGCTCAGAGAGCTAAAACTAACCAATCCCAACTTTCTTTAATGCTGCCTGAGCCGCCTTTTTTTCCGCATCTTGCTTACGACGACCTTTACCCCGTCCATAGAGCAGACCTTTTACCCGGACTTCGGCAGTAAAATGTTTGGCATGATCGGGGCCAGTAGCCGCAATAATCTCGTATTTTGGGACTTCTCCTAACTGATCCAAAGACCAAATTTGAAAGCGGCTCTTATAGTTAATTTGAATAGCCGTTTCGCTAACGGTATCAGCAACGCTATCAAACATGGGGGTAACGTAGGCCCGAACCGTGTCGATATCCTGGCCACAGTCTAGAAAGTAAGCTCCAACAAGGGCTTCAAAGGTACTACACAATACTCGCTTGCTGTTACGACTGTCGCTATTTTCAGCACCGCGACTGAGGCGTAGGTGTTTCTGAAGCTGTAATTTACTGGCAAAGTGACTGAGCTGATTTTCATCGACAAGGGCAGCCCTAAATGGAGTTAGCTCGCCTTCAGGTCGATCAGGATAACGCTGGTACAGATACTCACCACTAAGAAATGTAAGGATAGCATCCCCCAGAAACTCTAAGCGCTCGTTATCATCGCACTCGTGTTCCTTGGCATAGGACTTGTGAGTGATGGCCAACTGCCAGAAATCTTGATCTTTAAAGTTGGGGAGGTGAAACGTACTCATCCTCCCACGATAGCGCGAGGATGAGCTGATTTAATGCCTCACCCAGCAATAAATATCGTCTATTCCTCAATGACTACTGCTCAGAGGTATGCCTATATGGCTAAGCTGAAATCTTCAACGGGACAAGAGTTGTATCATTTAGAAATGATATAACCTACGGCATCTGTCAAGTTAGTTGGTACGATAACATCTGAAGCTTAGTAAAGCTGTTGAAATGTCAATGGAAAAATAGAGATGTGTCAGCTAATTGGATAGCTCATTGCTGATTGTAGTGCTGATCTATCCAACTCCGTAAAGTCTCTTCCTGCTCAAAATATAGCGTTTGATCGGTCAACGAGTCATATACCTGCCAGGTTTGAATATTACCCTGAGCATATTGAGTGATAATTAAGTCAGAGCTACCAGTAAAAAAGTTCATCAGACTACAGCCCAGCCTTTTAACAAGATTAGCCGACTGATGGGTATAGAAGGCTAACGTATTTGATCGAGTCAAGGCGTCTAATTTTTGACTTGGGAAAATAGCTGATTGTTTCGATCTGTTGTTAGCCATCTTTTTGTCCCACCATCAGTGTAAATACTATAGCTACATCATATTTGTCACTGGACATGTAGCACATGAGACAAAGGCCCTAAATTCATCTATGGGACTTTAGACCTATATCTCATTAGAGATTCTTAAAAGACTAATGTTGTGGTTAATCAATGGAAAAGAAAGGAGTGAATGATAATAAAGTATTCCTCTTTTCTCTTCTCTCTTAATCGAGATCTCTGACCTGACGATTTGCGGTGAATATTGGGATAGATGTAAAACTGTAGGCCGCAAGAACAATCATCAAATTACGGACAGAATTTAAAGTTAGAGAGCAAGCGTTGCAAAACTCAGAATATGAGTTCCTCACAGTGAGTGATCAGCTCCTTCCCAGTGCTTTCTTAGCTAGTTCTCATGTTGAAAACAGCTGGGATTTTACCTTTGGTTTAGGAGCATTTAGTCATTCTGTATTACCTGATTAATGGAGCCATTCACCATGGAGTTTAATTATGCTTGCTCAGACCCTATTCGTGTCCTGTTGGTCGATGATGAGGATCTGGTGCGCTATGGACTGAGGATGATTTGTCAGGCTTCTAAAACCATTGATATTGTGGGAGAAGCCCGGAATGGACAAGATGCGATCGCACAGACTAAACTCCTCTGCCCTGACGTGGTGCTAATGGATATCAGTATGCCTGTCCTGGATGGTGTCAGTGCTACCCGCCAGATCCTTAGCCTATTGAGCCAGACCAAGGTACTCATCTTAACGGTCCACGAAAATAATGATCATCTAATTGAGGCTATGCAGACTGGTGCCTCAGGTTACTTTTTAAAAAATACGCCCCCAGAAGACGTCGTTCCCATTATCTGTGCCACTCATAAAGGATATTTGCAAATCGGCCCCACCCTGGCAAAAAAACTATGCCAACAGCTCCAGCCCCACCCTCGTTCTAAGTCATCAGAGCAGCATACTAAAGGTAGACTAGGGATTACGCCCCGTGAAAGTGAGGTCCTCTCACTGATTGCCGAAGGGGCCAGTAATCGAGAGATTGCTCAGATACTACACATCACAGAAAAGACCGTCAAAAACCATGTGAGTAGTCTGCTAAGTCGAGTAGGATTACGGGATCGCACTCAGCTGGCCCTATGGCAGACCCAGGTCAGTGCCTGATCGACTCCAGACAAAGGGGATAACTATCCTGGCACCATAGGCACAAAGAGGAGAAACCGTAATGGTTAGAAACTTAGGCCCTAAATTTAGTTTACTGCTGGCATTGGTTTGGTTGTTGGGGGGTGGGGCAACTCTGTTTATGTTGTCCCAACATCTAAATGCCCAGGCAGAGCAGACGATGAGCGAGCGGGCAGAAATTGTATTAACTGCAATGCAAGCTGCTCGCGATTATACACAGCACAATATTCAACCGCTGGTAAACACCTATGCTAAAGCTCAAACAACTGACGATAGCCAGTTTGTCCAAGAGATTATTCCTAACTTTGCAGCCCGAAGCATTTTTGCCAACTTTCGTGAACAGGATCCAGGATTCCAGGATTATCTCTACAAAGAAGCTGCTGTCAATCCCACCAATCCCACCGATCGTGCCGATGATTTTGAGGCCGCCCTTTTTCCTCAACTACAGCCTTTGACAGAAGATCTACCTGAAAAGATCTCTGGCTATCGTAAATTAAACGATCAAAATCTCTTTTATTTGGCTCGGCCATTGGTAATGAAAGACACTAGCTGTCTAGCCTGTCATGGACAGGCGCAGGATGCACCTCTAGCGTTGATCAAAACCTATGGCGACCGCAATGGATTTGGCTGGCAGCTGAATGAAGTGGTCGCTACTCAGCTGATGTATGTGCCAGCTGATATGATTTTTGCCCGCGGTCAACAAAATTTATTTACAGTTGCGAAAACATTTTTAGCTATTTTTGGTAGCTTATTTATTCTCATTAACTTATTGTTATGGCGAAATGTGATTCGACCGTTGGGAGTGTTGACAAAAACTGCAAAACACATCGGTGGTTGTCCGATTTCTCCTAGCCAAGAGAAACTTGAGGCAGATGCAGCTCTGACGCTGTTGATGCATCGTCGAGATGAACCAGGACAACTGGCACGGGCATTTCAGTATATGCTCCATGTCCTGGGACAGCGGGAACAAGATTTGCAACAGGCCGTAGCTGAGCGGACACAGTCTTTAGAGCAGGAAATGCGCGATCGCAAAACTGCTCAAGATACCCTACGGACCTATTCCCGTGCCATGAATCACGATCTACGTAATTTGGTGGTTGGGATTTCCAATGTTGTACAAGCTACAATTTTCTGCTCAGCCCGTCAGGATGCCAACAAGGCGCAAAACGCTGCTAATCAGCTGGAGTCAATTCCTGTAGATTCCAAAGCACTTACTATGATTCAGCAAAGTTGCGATCGCCAGCTGAACCTCATGAACTCCCTGACAGAAGTCCAGTCCTCAGATATTTGGAGTCTATCGCTACAGAAAGATCAGGTGAACTTGCAACAGCTAACTGAGGATTTAAGATTTTTTTATGAGACCAAACAGACACTGGCAGCCATCACCATAAATAACCAGATTTCATCAGAGCTACCACTAATTTATGGCGATTTATGTCAGCTTAAGCGCGTGTTTGAGAATTTAATTGATAATGCTCTGAAATACAATCCGCAAGGCGTAACCATTACTCTAACAGCCAGGGTTTGGGATCCTACCCCATCAATGATTCAATGTGCCGTGATTGATGATGGTGTAGGAATCGAACCAGCCAAAAGTCAAGAACTCTTTGAAATTTATACCCGTGGTGATAATCATTATTCCGTTTCCGGATATGGCTTAGGACTCTACATTTGTCGTAAAATTATCGAGTCCCACGGTGGGCAGATCGGAGTAAAAACCGCTGCCAATCAAGGGGCAGAATTCTGGTTTACACTACCGATTGTAGGGACCGCATAGCTTCTATTGTACAGTTTTGCCAGATTACTCAAAGCAAACCGCATCCAACTGATACAGATTCCCGTAGTCATACTGGAAGATTTCGATAGTTACCTTTTGATTGGTCCTGAGCCTATGGCTTCTGAACGTTCCAAGCGTCAAATGTCAGATTGGGGAGATGAAACCGATGAAGCATTGATTTTATCTCTGAGGCAAGGAAATAAGGCCGCATTAGCTATTTTGTATGATCGTTACTCACGGTTGGTCTATACCATTGCCTTTCGTATTCTCAATAATGGACCAGAAACCGAAGATTTAACCCAAGAAATTTTTCTCAACCTCTGGCAGAAGGAGGCTTATGACCCTACCCGTAGCTCCCTCAGCCGATTTTTAAGTACCGTTACCCGCAATCGGGCGATTGATCGAGTGCGGTCCCGTAGTAATCGGCGACGCATCCTCAAAGGGTTAGCCGCTCAGACGTCATCAGTGGAAACATTTTCGCTACCGGAGGCTACGGCATCCTTGGGGGAGCGTTCTCAGCGGGTGCGGCAGGCGTTGACAACGCTGCCCGAAAAGCAGCGGGAGCTATTATGGCTGGCTTACTATCATGGATTTAGTCAATCCGAAATCGCCAGTCAGACGAATATACCTTTAGGGACTGTCAAGTCGCGTATGCGCCAGGGCTTGCTCAAGCTTAAAGGATCGCTCCAAGATTTGGCTGATGCTTAAGCGAGTAATGTTTCTATACCCTGATGATTGACTACGTACTTCTGTCCTATGGCTTCTGAACAAAAATTAGATGAATTAGCCGCTGACTATGTGATTGGGAATCTCTCTGCCTCAGAGGCAAAAGAGTTTGCTCAATTATTGATGGCCAATCCCGAGCTGCGGGCAGAGGTAACCTTGCTGGAGAAGACAGTGGGGTTAATTTTAAATGAGCTGCCTTTGGAAGAACCTCCGGACCATTTGCGAGCCAGTGTGCTATCGGCAATTGAGATGCCAGTGGTGCGTCCTCGCCGCATATCCTGGACTTGGATATTCGGAGCAGTGGCGACTGGAACAACACTGTTATCGCTGGCTTTGGGACTGGGTAACTACCGTTTACGATTGGCCAATCAACAATTACGGCAGGAACTGTTAGCCGTGATGCCAGCACAGCAGGCACAGTTAATTTTGCAACAGCCTGCTACGCGCTTTTATGACTTTGAGGGGACTGACCAGGCAACCGATGCGTTTGGCAGTATGCTGGTGGATACGGACGGGTTAGAGGCTGCGATCGCATTTAAAAACCTCGCCCCTCTATCCCCTGATCAAACCTACGCCCTCTGGGTGCGTTACCAGGGCGAATATGTTCCCTGTGGTGATTTTCAAACCAGTCAAGACGGTACGGTTTTTGCTACGTTGTCTATGCCGCCCGTGTATCAATCCAGACCTTGGGTAAAAGATGTCATTGTCACGGTTGAACCTGCGAATTTACCAACCCAACCCACTGGCCCCATTGTGGCTGCAACCACATAGGGAAAAGACTTCAAGAAAAATCGAAACTTCACCCATAAGGGGTGTGCATGAAAATAAAATACCCGCTGTAAAGGAAAGCCAGTGACTGCTGTTCCCTTGCACTACGCTTTAGCGCATTCCTGAAGGGCTTTAGGGGGACTTACAAGGGGGGATCGAAAATATGGCGCTAAATCGAACCCCCTCCGCCTACGGCAGCTCCCCTAAGTCCAAAAGACAGGCTTCGCCAACGTAAGGGCAGGACGTCCTACCAACAATTTAATATGGCTATTTTATCTATTTGCTAATCCATAAGTTATAGGACTTACGCATTGACAGGATAGCAAAGATGTGGGGCGATATAGCTGCGTCTACATGTTCAAGCCATAATCAACGATGCGTCAGCTGTCTAAACCGTCAACCGCCCATTGCAACTGCAGTCTATACACTCTATTTTT
>JBCCJR010000058.1:0-17629 GCA_039045805.1 Cyanobacteria bacterium P01_C01_bin.118 | reverse complement strand
GACAGCGGCATCCTTGGCAATATCGTGCAAACGGGACGAGGGGAAATTATTAATGATTTTAGGGTAGGTCCGCACGAGACTCAGCGGATGGCCCTCATTAGTGTGCCGTTAAAGAGTAAAGAGTCAACCATTGGTGCGATCGCACTCAGCCGCTCTATCCGATCTCCCTACATTGCCGAAGATCTCAAATTTCTGACCAGTATTGCATTTCAAGCTGCAGGCGTAATCAATGCGCTACTCCATGAGCGCCAGCTCAAAGAAAGTCGTCAAAACGATCTGATCTTTCGCCTCTCCAGTCAGATTCGAGAATCCCTGGAGCTAAATATCATCCTAACAACAGCAGTCAGTGAAATTTACAGCGCCCTCCAGGTGGACCGATGCTGTTTTCTCTGGGTGCACTGTGGGACATCGGAGAATGCCGAGAGCGCCATCGAGATTGTTACCGAATCCCGACGCAATAGTTTATTACCGTTGGTGGGAGACCATGGTAATGGGGTAGTCGATAACATTGCCAATCTCTTATCTCAGCAGTCATTAATCCGGATCAATGACGTTCATTCCCTCAAGGAAACGTCGACCCAGCAGTTTTTGTTGACCCACGATTTTATGTCTGTGCTGGCGGTTCCCATGCAAACTCGATCGGGGCAAATTGGAGCCATTTGCTGTGGCACTTGTCAGGAGTCTCGGGTGTGGAGTGATAGCGAAGTCGCTCTGCTACAGGCGGTTACCAACCAGCTGGTGCTGGCCCTTGACCAGGCAGAACTTTATGAACAAAGCCGACAGGCCGCCCAGCTAGCTCAGGAGAAAGCTCAACAGCTGACGACCACACTGGAAACACTGCAACAGACTCAGCTACAGCTGATCCAAAGTGAAAAGATGTCGGGAATTGGTCAAATGATGGCCGGGGTGGCCCACGAAATCAACAATCCTGTTACGTTTATCTACGGCAATCTTGAGTTTGTTCAAGAATATGTAAAGGACCTGATGGATCTGGTAAACCTATACCAGCAAGAATGTTTGACCCCATCAACTGCATTGCAAACTGCCATTGAAACCGTTGAACTACCCTTTTTGCTGGAGGACTTGCCCAACACTTTAAATAGTATGGCGGTAGGAACTGAGCGAATTCGAGATATTGTACTATCTCTGAAAAATTTTGCGCGTTCGGATCAGGCTGAATATAAATCCGTCAATATTCACGATGGCATTGATAGTACGCTGTTGATCTTGCGTCATCGACTCAAAGCTAATCATAGTTTTCCAGGGATTGAGGTGGTTAAACACTATGGTGATTTACCATCGATTACGTGCTATCCAAGCCAGCTCAATCAGGTATTTATGAATCTGTTGGCCAATGCCATTGATGTGTTAGAAGTTCCTCCTCTGGCAAAGTCTCCCACCATTACGATTTATACCCAACAGCTTAACTCCGACCGCATTCAGATTCGGATCGCTGACAATGGCCCTGGTATTGCCGCTAAAATTCGGAACAAGTTGTTTGACCCCTTCTTTACGACTAAAGACGTGGGCAAAGGTACGGGGTTGGGGTTGTCCATTAGCTATCAAATTATCACCGAACGCCACAACGGCAGTCTAGAATGCAGAACTGAGGTGGGTCAGGGAACTGCATTTGTGATTGAAATTCCCATTTATCAGGACTATCTAAAAGAGAATAACTTAAACGGTAAAACAGTTGAAAGAACGTCGCTCCCTCAGGCATCATCGTAACAAACTGGCTCAGATCTGCTTTTCCTAACGTGCAACCGCTATGGCCAATCATGGTTTACAGCCAACTCAGATATCTGCAAATAAAAACTCTCTTCCAACCCAACATGGCCTAAAGTATAAGGTTACAGCCCTGGCCATCGCGCTAGGCACCTTCCCGGTTATTTTAACAGGAACTGTAGCCTATTTATTTGCCAGTCGTTCCATCAGTCAACAAATTGTTCAAGAACAGGTTCAACAAACAGAGATTTTAGGAGAAAAGCTCAATCATTTTTTAGTCAGTCGCCAGCGAGAAGTTGAAGCCCTGGCGGCAAATCCGGTGCTAACAAACAAAGCACTACGGGAGAGTCTATCGCCAACTCAACAAAAAATGGTAATGACTGAGTTTGCCGATGCGATTGAATATTTTGACAGTGTAATTTTGTTTGATCCGGAGGGCAAGCCTGTGGCGCAATCGACTAAGGGTAAACCTTTTGTCGGCAACTATGGCAATCGAACCTATTTTCAAGAAGCTGGCAAAACAGGTGAAACAACTATGAATGGGCCCGGACTATCCTCCAGTTCCGGGAAGCTCAGGGTGGAATATGCTGTACCGGTTAAAGATTCAGCCACCGGTGACATCATCTACATCATTAGGGCTCGAGTGCCAGGGTACTACATGAATGAGTTGTTTAAAATTTTTGAGACCTATGACAATGTTTGGCATTTGTTTAATTCAAATGGTGTCATATTTGCCGGTGCAAACCAGGACTATCTAGCTCAGTCTGTGAAGCAGTATTACCCTGGTTTGAGCAGGCTGACCGAACCGGGTCGGTCTACCGCTAGTATATTTACCAATGTCGAAGAGAATAATACGCAACAGCTGGTTTCCTATGCCCCTGTCACGCTCAATACGAATTTATCCTCACAACAGAGTATTGGTAGTTTGATTTCTGTTGATACGGCCATTGCGTTTGCTCCCCAATATCATCTGTTACGTATTTTTGCGTTGGGTACAGGGCTGGGGGCTCTGGGGATTGGGACCATTGCCGCTGCTGTTGCCAACCGGGCCGTGCGCCCGATTCAACATCTGACTCGGGTAGCTCAGCAGGTGACCCAGCATTCCAACTTTAGCCTCAGGGCTCGGGTAAAGAGCAACGATGAAGTTGGGCTGCTGGCGGCTTCTCTAAACCAGCTGATTTATTCTGTGGAGCGCTACACTCAAGAGCTAGAAGAAAGCCAGCAGACCCTGGAACAGCGGGTTCAAGAACGTACAGAGCAGCTCAATGCCATCATTGATAATCTGGGGGATGGCCTGCTGGTGATCGACCCTGCCGGTGTAGTGGTCCGTAGCAACCCTACGCTGATCAATATGTTTAACCTGCATCAGAAAACTATCGTGGGAGAGTTTTGCCATCAGGTCTTTAACGCCGACCTATCTCGATTGATTTCTCGAAATCGCATTGATCCTACCCAGCTGCTAATCTCTGATGTGGAACTGCCTGGAGATGGCATTGGCCAGGCGTTGGTGACGGCTGTTGCCGGTGACGATAGTGAAATTATTCCAGGTGGTGACTTTGGGTCGGTTGTATTGATTCGTGATATCACGGCTGAGAAAGAAATCGATCAGATGAAAACAGACTTTATTTCGACGGTATCCCATGAGCTGCGTACACCGCTGACATCGGTGCTGGGGTTTGCCAAGCTGATTCAAAAAAAGTTGGAAGACGTGGTACTTCCTGCGGTTAACACAGAGACGAAGAAAACACAGCGGGCGGTACGTCAGGTGCGTGAAAATCTCGGCATTATTGTGTCGGAAGGAGAACGCCTCACGTCATTAATTAATGATGTGCTGGATATTTCCAAAATCGAAGCTGGCAAAATTGAATGGGCTATGCAACCCGCTGATGTTTCAGACATCCTTGAACAGGCGATCGCTGCAACGGGGGTGTTAGCTCAAGCGGCTGATCTGGAGATTATTCGGGAGATTGAGCCTGAGCTGCCACAGGTGATGTGCGATCGCAATCGTCTCCTTCAAGCATTGATCAATTTGTTGTCTAACGCCATCAAGTTTACCAATACTGGTTCAGTCACCTGCCATGTACACCAACAAAATAAGGAACTATTCGTCAGCATCACCGATACCGGCATTGGTCTCTCTAAAGATGACTTAAGTAAAGTATTTGAAAAATTTAAACAAGTGGGCGAAGTGATGACAGACAAACCCAAAGGGACCGGGTTAGGGCTGCCCATTTGTCGACAAATCATTGAAGCCCATGGGGGACGTATCTGGGCCGAAAGCGAGTTAGGTCAGGGGAGTACCTTCTCATTTACCTTGCCCCTGGGCAATGTCCCCATCGCTGGAAAAAATGGGTTTAACTGGCACACCCTGGTAGAGCAGCTCAAAGACAGTGGAGAGCCTACTCTAGCCTCTACTGACAACGATCAAAAAACCATTTTAGTGGTAGACGATGAACCCCACATCCGTCAGCTGCTACGTCAGGAACTGGAAGGAGTAGGATATCGCGTGGAAACCGCCACCGACGGCATGGATGCACTCAATCAGATTAAACGGTCTCTACCGGATTTGATTATTTTGGATGTAATGATGCCCAATATTGATGGCTTTGATCTAGCCGCCGTACTCAAAAACAATCCGGCGACCATGGCGATACCCACCATTGTGCTTTCCATTATCCAGGAGGAAGAACGGGGAAATCGTCTAGGTGTCGATCGCTACCTGACCAAACCCATTGATACCCATAGGTTGCTCCAGGATATTAAAACTTTGCTGGAACAGGGCACCTCAAATCGTAAGGTTTTAGTGGTCGATATCGATACTTCTACCACTAAAACTTTAACGGAGGTACTGATTTCTAAAGGCTATACCGTTACCGAAGCCACCACGGGCAAAGACGAAATCACCAAAGCCCTGGCCCTCAATCCCGATATAGTCATCGTCGATTCGGCCATTTCTATGGAGCAAGATTTGATGAAAACCCTACGATTCGATAACGGTTTGGAGAATGTTTTCATAATTATGGTAGATCCATCAGAGGACACACTAACAGCTCACACTGACTCTTCTGAATAATGGATCGTTCAATGGTTAATTTTCCTGCTTTTTCTCCAAGCTCGCCGTTTATTTTGCTGCTGACAATTATCTAATTGTTATTTTACTGACTATTTAACGGAACCATATTATGAGTAAAACCATTTTGATTGTCGATGATGAAGTACATATTCGCATCCTGATGGAACAGACCCTGGAGGAGCTAGAAGATGAAGGGGTGGAACTGCTAACGGCCACCAATGGCACAGATGCTCTGGACCTGATTCAGACCAAACGACCTGATCTGGTATTTCTTGACGTAATGATGCCAAAAATGAACGGGTTTGAAGTTTGTCAGGCCGTAAAACAAGATGCTGAGATCCAGGATACTTACATTATTATGCTGACGGCGAAGGGGCAGGAGTTGGATCAACAGCAAGGGCAGGAGGCTGGCGCTAATTTGTATATGACCAAGCCCTTTGATCCCGATGAAGTTCTAGAAAAAGCTGCAGAAATTTTAGCCGTGGAGCTATAAGCCAACATCCTATGAATACTCGCTTGTCTGACAGTTCCTCTCGCTCATCTCTACGACCTGGCAGTTGGCTAAGTCGTCTGCAGGTAGTGCAGAAAATTGGGTTAGGATACGCACTGGTGGCAGGCGTGGTCGTGACTGGTGCCATCAATGGGATTCTTATTGCCCAGCGCTATGCCGATGAAGCCTTTGAGCGTAACGAAGATGTTGTCGAAGAGATTCTCGAAATTAAGCAGTTAAACAGAATAATTAACCAGTTTATTGGTCGAGAGCGAGAGCTGATTACCTGGTTTGGCAGCCCTGATGAATTTCAAGCAAACTATAGCGCTTATCGGGACTATGCCTGGGAGTTTGAGGAAGGATGGGTAGAGTTACTCGATGAGTACGAGGAAGATATTGAAGCTGGTATTGAAGAGACTGAGGAAGAACTTGAACTTCTGGAGAATTTAATTCTCAACTACAGTGGTGTTGTTGACACCAATCTGAGGGATGTAGCCCAGTTTGTAGAAGAATATAAGCCTGGCAATCTTGAGGGGCAGCGGCTAATTGATGCACAGCAGGCATTTATCGCCTTAAATCGTCGCCCTGCATCACTAAAGCTATCACAGTTCTCTGACGATCTAGGTAGCATGGTTGAGTTTATTAAGGACGATGAGCTAGGGGACGCGAGGGAAGTTGTCGAGCGTTCTGCCCGAACCCAGTTACAGGTAGTGATTGCTAGTATAGTCTCGTCGATTATACTAGCAGGGCTCTTAGCCTATTACATGAGTCGAGCCATTAGCCGTCCCCTACGCGACCTTGAAAAAACAACGCTACAGGTAATCCAGGATGAGAAATTTGACGTTCAGGCAACCGTATCTAGCCATGATGAAATTGGTAGTTTAGCCCGTTCAGTCAACCAGTTGATTGGCTGGGTTGGAGAATATACGTTTGCTCTGCAGAGCACCCAAAACGATTCGGAACGCCAGGCTCAGGAGCTAAATGCCATCATTGACAACTTAGGTGATGGGTTATTGGTCACTGATTCGCAAGGAATCATTACTCGGGCCAATCCAACATTAGAAAAAATGTTTGAACTTCAGGATCGAGGAGGGTTAAACGGTCAGTCGATACAATCTGTATTTGGTCAACAAATTGCCGATCTGGTAAACCAAAATCAGGCGTATCCCCAGATCCAGCTGAGTGCCGAGCTACCACTGCTAGATAATCAAATTGGTCAGGCCCTGGTTACGGCCATTACCTCTGATGACCCATCGGCGACAGAATCGCCTACGGGAGCCGTTGTTTTAGTGCGCGATATCACCAATGAGAAAGAAATCGACCGCATGAAAACAGATTTTCTTTCTACGGTTTCCCATGAATTACGCACCCCTTTAACATCGGTATTAGGCTTTGCTAAATTGATTCAGAAAAAGCTGGAAGATACAATTCTGCCCGCCGTCAATATTGAGACTAAAAAAACAGAGCGATCCGTACGTCAGGTACGAGATAATCTTGACATCATTGTGGCTGAGGGAGAGCGGCTGACGTCCCTAATCAACGATGTGTTGGATATTTCCAAAATTGAGGCCGGTAAACTTGAGTGGAATATGCAGCCGCTGTCAACTGCGACCATTCTGGATCGAGCCATGGCGGCCACCTCAGTGCTGGCACGCAACAGTGGACTGGAAATGGTCTCTGACATTGAGCCAGAGCTGCCAGAAGTGATGGGCGATCGCAACCGTCTGATCCAGGTTGTTATCAACCTGTTGTCCAATGCCATCAAGTTTACCGACAGTGGTACCATCACCTGTCGCAGCTATCATCAAGATTCTGAGGTGATTACCAGTGTGATCGATACGGGGATTGGCTTGTCTGCCGATGATATAGACAAAGTGTTTGATAAATTTACCCAGGTGGGTGCGGTCATGACCGATAAACCCAAGGGAACGGGTTTAGGGCTACCCATTTGCAAACAGATTATTGAGCATCACGGTGGCCGTATTTGGGTCGAGAGTACCCTGGGTGAGGGGAGTACATTCTCTTTTAGTTTACCGATGAGGGTGCCAGCAGATCCTGACCCAGCCGCAAGTAACTTGCAAAGTTTGGTGCAACGTCTTAAGGAAAATGTGGAACGAGCAGTTACCCCAACTGAAAAGTCTCAAAAGACAATCTTAGTGGTAGATGATGAGCCCCATATTCGTCAACTGCTACGTCAGGAGCTGGAGGCGGTGGGCTACCAGGTAGAAACCGCCAGGGATGGGATGGATGCCCTGACTCAGATTAAGGCTACTCCACCGGATCTGATTATTTTAGATGTGATGATGCCCAATATAAATGGCTTTGACCTGGCCGCTGTGATTAAAAATAATCCGGCTACTATGGGGATTCCCACTATTGTTCTTTCGATCATTCAAGATCAAGAGCGGGGCTATCGTCTGGGGGTGGATCGCTATTTGGCCAAGCCTATCGATAGGGATGTGTTGCTCCACGATATTGAAACGCTTTTAGATCAGGGGACATCCAACCGCCAGGTGCTGGTGGTGGATATCGATGCATCGACGACAAAGACGTTGACGGCTGTGTTGTTGTCTACGGGGTATACGGTAACTCAGTCGAGGACGGGACGGGAGGGGATTCAGCAGGCTCTAGCGCTGGAACCAGATATGATTATTGTGGATTCTGCTATATCGATGGAGCATGATTTGATCAATACTCTGCGGTTTGAGAATGGATTGGAGACTATTTTTGTGATTATGGTGGATCAGTCGGAGGACGGGGTGGAGGTATAGTTCTTTTGAGAGCGTTAAGTTGGGGTTACGGCGGGGTCGATTATAGATATTTCGGATCGCTTTCTATGAAAGATTCTGAATTTGGAGTGATGGGATTCTGGTGCCTATTTTTTCTTGCCTAGAAACCACCAGAGTTCTAATGCAATTAGTCCAAAACTTGCCAGGGTGATGCCTAACTTCAGTGAAATAGGTTGTTCAATAGGTTGAAATTCTTTTGCCCAGACACTTGCTGCTGAGCTGAGTAATAAACCAATGCTGAATAAACTAGCGATTAAGAGAGACTTGAGTTTCATGGCCGTGCTCCTTGGACTTTAAAGTTTCTCAGCCGCAGGGCATTGGTGACCACTGACACTGAGCTAAAGGCCATGGCGGCTCCGGCAATCATGGGATTTAAGAGCCAGCCTAAGAGAGGACAGAGGACCCCGGCGGCAATGGGAATGCCCACTACGTTGTAGATAAAGGCAAAGAACAGATTTTGGCGAATGTTGGCCATGGTGGCCTGGCTAAGACGGATGGCGGTGACAATGCCGCTAAGGTCTCCTGAGATTAGGGTGATGTCGCTGGCTGCGATCGCAACATCCGTGCCTGTCCCAATGGCAACACCCACATCAGCCTGGGCTAGGGCGGGGGCATCATTGATACCGTCTCCCACCATGGCCACCCGTTTACCCTCAGCCTGTATCTGTTTTACATAAGTGGCCTTCTGGTCAGGGCGAACGCTGGCAAAGTACCGTTGGATGCCGACAGATTTAGCAATGGCGGCTGCCGTTTGGGGATTATCTCCCGTGAGCATAACCACATCCAGACCCATACGCTGAAGGTCTAATACGGCTCTAGCTGATGATGGTTTGAGCTCATCGGCTATCCCAAGGAGAGCGGAGGCGTTCCCATTGACAGCCACCCATACGGTGGTTTTAGCCGCCTTCTCCCAGGCATGCCGATGATGTTGCAATATCTGGGTATTAATGCCCAGAGTATTCATCCAGCGTTCGGTGCCGATGTGTATCTGTTGACCGTTAACCCTGCCCTTTACTCCGCTGCCAACCACCGCTTCAAAGTCATGCACCTCAGGTAGTGTTTCCACTCCCTGGGCAAACGCATAGTTGACAATGGCTGCGGCTAGGGGATGTTCAGAATAGTTTTCCACCGCTGCTGCCAGGCGGAGTAGCTTAATGGCATCAGGTGTGTTGGCAGTACTAAATCTGGGGCCAGCTTCAGGCACATCGATGTATCTGAAGCTTTTTAAGTCAGCATCTTTAATGCAAGAGACGTTTAGATTGATGCCACTGGTGACGGGGGCTGATTTAGGTTGATTGGGGACCACCAAATAGTCAGTGACCGTGGGCTGACCCTGGGTGAGCGTGCCGGTTTTGTCCAGAACAATGGTTTTGATGCGGTGGGCCAGTTCTAAACTCTCAGCATCTTTGATCAAAATGCCGTTTTCTGCCCCTTTGCCGGTACCTACCATGATCGAGGTGGGGGTGGCTAAACCCAGGGCACAGGGACAGGCAATAATCAGTACGCCCACCGTGGTGAGCAGAGACAGGGTAGTGTTGCCGGTGAGATTAAACCAGGTGATAAAGGTGAGGAGTGCGATCGCAATCACTACCGGCACAAACCAGCCCGTCACCTGGTCCGCTAGTTTCTGAATCGGAGCCTTAGACCCTTGAGCGGCCTGCACCAGCTGAACAATCTGAGCCAGCACCGTATCCTTACCCACCTTGGTTGCGCGAAAACGAAAGCTACCAGTTTTATTGATGGTGGCCCCAACTACGGCGTCCCCCTCTCGTTTTTCCACTGGGATGGGTTCTCCAGTCACCATGGACTCATCCACCGTAGAGCCACCGGCTACCACAGACCCATCTACCGGAATCTTTTCCCCAGGGCGGACGATTACAATGTCTCCCACCACCACCGATTCAATGGAAATGTTGCTTTCCTGCCCCTGGCGGATCACTCTGGCGGTATTAGGCTGTAACCCCATCAGCTGACGGATGGCATCAGAGGTATGGCCTTTAGCCCGGTTTTCTAAATAACGGCCCAGCAACAGTAGGGCAATAATCACCACCGCCGCTTCGTAATACACCTGAGGCATCAGTCCCTGAGACACTAATACCGTTGGAAACAAGGTGACAAACAGCGAGTAAAGATAGGCGGTGCCAGTCCCCAGGGCCACCAGGGTATTCATATTGGCCGAACGATGGATAAAGGCTTTCCAGGCACCGACAAAAAAGGATTGCCCACACCAAAACAATACCGGCGTAGACAACCCCAGCTGTAGCCAGGCATTATGCAAAAATATAGGCCAGCCAGGGACTTTTATCCCCAGCATGATGGGCAAGGTGCCCACCACCAGCAGGATACCGACAAAGCCACTAACAACCACTCGATACAAAAATGCACGCTGTTGCTTTTGGTCTTCAGCGCGATCATCATTGCCCTTAATGCTAAATTCCTTGATTTCGGTTGCCTCGTACCCCCCATCTGCCACAGCGGCTTCAATGGCGCTAATGCTGATGCTGCCCTCATCGAAATCAACGTTGGCCTGCTCAGTGGCAAAGTTTACCTGAGCGGCGTTAACGCCCGACACCTGGTTCAGGATAGTTTCAACATTGTTGGCACAAGCAGCACAGCTCATGCCTTTGAGGGCTAGCGTTGTTGTGGTCATGGGAATGCTCCTTAGGCCGCTGCAGGATAACCAGCCTGTTCCAGGGCTTCACGAATGGCGGCTTCAGCCGTTTCTGTTTTGATATCTACGAGCTTTGTTTTGGGGTCGGCAGTCACCGTAGCATTGGTATCCAACGCTTTGACGGCGTTGGTGATGTTTTTGGCGCAGGCATCACAGGCCATATTTGGAACAGTAAGCTGAAGAGTCATAGGTGCGCTGGTCTAGTAACCTAACTTAACAGCCTTAGCATAAACCCTATAGTTGACTAGAGAGTCTAGAGGACTTCATAAATTGAATGGTTAAACCAAAGCAGCCATCTCCCCGCATCTTGCCAAATCCTATAATTCTCAACTAAGGGTGATTATTTATACAGTATTGATAAATTTACATGCCTGATTGAAAAGGCGTGAGAATATTGAAGCCAAGCCAATAGTTATGTGTGTATAGAGCAATGCCCCTAGCTAAAAGCATTCAGCTTTTGGAACAGACCTTGTTGGATCGGCAATTAACCGATTCTGAATACCAGGTATTGTCGCAAGTTATACAAGGCAAGAGCTATGGTGCTATTGCCCAGGAGACTAGCTATGTAGAAGGCTACCTCAAGGTCGTTGGTTCCAGGTTATGGCGTGAGCTCTCAACTCGTCTGGGTCAGAAAGTCACGAAAAAAAATGTCTATTCGATACTGAATGGTTATCTAAAGACTATCGAAGTACGGCCAGGTAGCCCACAGATTACGGTGAGCTATGTCAATGAGTCCAAATCATCCTCCACAGTAGAAAACATCCAATGCCCTCGATTAGATGGGCCTATTCCATTGGGGTCTGTATTTTACATAGAGCGGTCTCCGTTAGAACAGCTGGCATACGAGGAAGTAGCACGCCCAGGTTGCCTACTGCGCATTAAAGCTCCGTGCAAATTTGGGAAAAGTTCTTTACTTCTGCGATTGATAGATTATGTTGAGCAGCTAGGATATAAGGCTGTTTTTGTCGATTTTCAAGAAGCTGAACAAGATACGTTAGAACATCTAGATAGAGTGCTCCGTTGGATCTGTGCCAATATGATTCGACAACTGGAGTTATCCATTAATTTAGAAAAGACTTGGCTTCCGGCCTTAGGCAGTAAATTAAACTTTAAGAGTTTTCTGCAGGACCATGTGTTTGGGACACTTTCAACTCCCATCGTTTTGGTCTTTAATGAAGTGAATCAAATATTTGAGCATCATCGGGTAGCACAAGACTTTTTACCGATGATTCGTTCTTTTTATGAGCAAGCTCAAAGTTCTGAACGTTGGCGTAAGCTACGACTGGTGATGGCTTATACTACGGATATTTATGTACCACTAAATATTAAACAATCTCCGTTTAATGTAGGGTTGCCATTGTGTCTCCCCTCATTTAACCTGGCACAGGCAACGACTCTAGCTGAGAAATACGCTCTACGATCTTTAGATAAACATCAGATGGAGCATCTGATGCAGCTACTTGGTGGACAGCCATATTTACTAAATCGTGCGTTCTATGCCATGGCAATGGAAAAGGTCTCACTGAAGCAATTGCTGACAACAGCGGCCACTCCCACAGGCATTTATGGCACACATTTGCACCACTATTTAACAGTGTTGCAAGAACAACCGAATTTGGTTGAGGCTTTAGCTGTAATTGTGGAGAGTTCCACTCCGGTTCAAATTGATCAAATTGCGGCCTATCGGTTAGCTAGCATGGGAATAGCAGTTTTAGATGGGTATCAAGCATTGATGAGCTGCGATCTCTATCGTGATTATTTTAGGAACACATTGTTACGGGCAGGTAAAGTATCAGCTTAGGCTTCCGACAAGCTTTATGGTTTGAATAAGGGGGAAGAATGATAAATGGTTTCAGGCGTTTTGTCCGGCGGTATCTAAGTCTAAGTCTTGTGGCCGCGACACTTCTTTTTTTGGGCTTTTCTAACGTTCCCACTGCGGCAATTCAACCTCCCACAGGAAGTATCTTAGGTAGCCACAATTCGTCAGGAAAACTGTTAGCAGAACAATCTCTTCTAGATCATGGAAAACAAAATTATCAGGCAGGTCAGCTACAGCAGGCAGTAACTCTATGGCAGCAAGCCGTTGAACAGTCAACAGATTGGCAACAGCAGGTGATGGCTCTAAATTATCTTGGGCTGGTTTATCAAGACTTAGACCAATGGTCCCAGGCAGAAGACGCTTTGGAAAAAGCATTAGCGCTTTTAGGCATCCACTCTGCTATTGCCGAACCGAACCTCTATGCCAATGTGCTGACCACCCAGGGTAGCTGGCAACTCCACCAAGGACAGACCCGACGAGCCCTGGAGACGTGGCAAACGGCTGAGCATCTGTACCAGTCAGTCGGCGAAATTGAGCAGCAAGTGCGATCGCAAATTAATCAAGCTCAGGCCCTACGCAGCTTAGGGTTTTACCGTCAGGCTTTAGAACTATTGGAGGGTGCGATCTCAACTCCTTTGCCCAATGAGCTGCTCAAAGCCAGAAGTCTGCACAGTTTGGGAATAACCCTACGTGCCATGGGGCAACTGGAACGCGCCCAGCAGATTTTAGAACAGGCTCTAGCCCTAATACCAGCCAATCAAGCATCCGATTGGAGTCGTATTCAGCTAAGCTTGGCCTATACCCTGCGCGATGCAGGGCATCTAGAGATAGCTTTGGCTAACTATGAGCAGATTGCTCAGCTTCCATTAGGGCAACGGCTCAGGATGGACGTAACCTTACAACAAATTGCCCTCCATCACAGTCTGGAGAATTCCAGAGCCGCAACACAGTTGATAGATGACGCTCTAGCCCAGCTAAAAGACATTTCCCCCAGTCGTTGGAGTATCTATGCTCAAATTAATCTGGCTGAGCAAATGCTGGCCTATAGAGAATCGACGTCTGAGCCTATTTCTCTGCGATTGCTGGCCCAGGCAGTGCAACAAGCCAGGCAATTAGAAGATAACCGAGCTGAAGCCTATGCTATGGGTCAGTTGGGGCATCGTTATGAGCTGGCCGGACAGCTAACCGAAGCACTATTGTTAACAGATCAAGCCCTCAGCCAGGCCAACCGTCTTCAGGCTCAGGAGATTGCAGTGACCTTATATTGGCAGCAGGGACGGTTGCGGAAACAGCTGGGTAATGAGACTCTGGCTATTGATGCCTATAGCCAGGCTGTCAGTCTTTTAGAAGAGTTGGGACAAGATTTAGTAGCGATCAATCCAGAACTGCAGTTTTCCTATCGTGATCAGGTAGAGCCAATCTACCGCCAACTAGTACAGCTATTATTAAACAACATTGACCAAAAATCTCCCTCTGAGCAACAACAGCGCCTAGAAAAATCTCGCAATGTGATTGAAGCACTCCAGCTGGCAGAATTACAGAATTATTTTCGAGAGGCTTGCCAAACCTATGATGTCCAGTCAATTGATAAGATTGATCCAGCAGCAGCGGTCGTTTATCCAGTTCTCATCGCAGATCGGTTAGAGGTGATTGTCTCTGTTCCAGGTCAGCCATTACATCACTATGGCAGTGATCTATCAGAAACTGAAGCACAACAGTTGTTGCAAGATGTAAGCGGTGCCCTTAACCCCACCTCACGACCGACGGATGTATTGCTTCCGGCTCAGCAGCTATACGACCAGCTGTTGCGGCCTGCGGAACCCTTTTTAGAGAACACTCAAACTCTAGTGTTCGTTTTAGATGGGTTTTTGCGTAACTTGCCGATGGCGGTGCTACACGATGGGCAACAGTTTATGATAGAAAAATACCATCTGGCCCTGACGCCAGGACTGCAGTTGCTGCCATCGCGACAGCTTCAGTCGGATCGCTTGCGGATGTTAACTGGAGGAATATCAGAGTCTCGTCAGGGGTTTTCAGCGTTGCCCGGTGTGCAGAAAGAGATTTCTCAAGTAGCGAAGTCTGTACGTTCTGCTAAGGTTTTGCTAAATCAGCAGTTTACAAGGGGGGAGTTGCGATCTCACCTAAAACGTACCCCCGTCTCCGTGGTTCATTTAGCTACCCACGGGCAGTTTAGCTCCAAAGCTGCCGATACCTTTCTACTCACCTGGAATGACCGTTTACAGCTGAACGATATCGAACAACTGCTGACTCAGCAGACTAGCCCGATTGAAATACTGGTACTTAGTGCCTGTGAAACTGCGGCTGGGGATAACCGAGCAGCCCTGGGTATGGCTGGGGTGGCAGTGCGATCGGGTGCCCGTAGCACGCTAGCCACACTTTGGCCAGTACAGGATGACTCGACAGCAGCCTTAACGACTACGTTTTACCAATTACTGTTAGCAGGATCAGGCCGTGCAGATGCGCTGCAACAAGCTCAGCAACAATTATTGAAATCAGATGATCATAATCATCCGTTTTACTGGGCTCCCTATGTACTGGTTGGCAATTGGCAATAGTTTGACCATTTATACCGAATTTTCACGGAGAAACTACACCAGAGAGTGTAATCTTTCCTGTGGCATAGGGATGTTTGAGGTCATTGATGTTTGAGACGGCTATTCTACCGGTAGTGTCGATGCTGCTGGCATCTACTGAGATAATCACCCCCATTGTCTATAAGGACGTGTTTGAACCACCGGGGGACGACCGGCCTGACAATACTCGGGCCGGTGGTTCGCGCACTGATTTGGCCTGTAATGCCGATGAGCCTCCCATTCAGGCACTTTTGCCGGTTAGTCAATACGCCTTGACTCTGCAAGCTCGTCCTGAAATTTTTGTACAGCTGGCGGGTACCTCTGCAAGGTCTGCTGTACTGGTATTCGAAGATCAGCAGGCTGAACACTATGAGCGTGTGGTAATAGCGATTCCAGAGGGAGAATCATTCGTTAACTGGTCCCTCCCTGATAGTGCTGCCCCGTTAGTTATCGGTAAAAACTATCGATGGTCAGTAAGTCTAATTTGCGATCAGTTTTTACGTCCCAATGACCCAGTATTAATCGGTTGGGTACAGCGGACTGAGGACGATAATTTGCCAATGGATCTAAATGGAGAAGCGCGTGCTCAAGCATTTGCGGCTGAAGGCTATTGGTATGACCTGTTGAGTTGGTTTCATCAGCAAGAGGACGGACAATTAGAGGTATTTTGGCAACAATATCAGCAGCTGGGGCTAGAGTAGAAATCAGCGATAGATATTGAAGATACAATTGTACTTAGTTAAAAGAGTCATAAACTGAGGAGTACCTTCCCTATATGCCTGCACGGGATGCTTATCATAATGCCGTCAAGCAAGCGCTCATTAAGGATGGCTGGGCAATTACTAACGATCCTTTACACCTTAAGTGGGGGCGTAAGGATATGTATAACGTTTACGTTTGATTGTTTTTGATCCAGCGCAGGAGGCGATTAAACAATGGCTACCGACACTTTAGATCAATGGAGGGAGTGCATAGAACAGGTGCTGACAGACTATGCAGCAATTCCTTACTCCTACAGTCAGGTGAAAAAAGAAACTGTTTTTGATCGTGCTCAAGATCGGTATCTCATTTTAGTAGTTGGTTGGGAAGACCATCGCTATGAGCATGGTTGCACTGTTCACATTGATATTATCGACGGTAAGATCTGGATTCAGCGCGATGGTACTGAAGATGGCATTGCATTGGATTTAGAAAATGCAGGTATTCCAAAAATGTCTATTGTTCTGGGCTTTAAACCTCCTGAAGTTCGTCCAATGACTGGATATGCAGTGGCTTAAAGGGCTATAAGAGAAGCAACTTTCCTTTGCAACACATACAAATCATTGCTTAATGTTTTTGCCCTGGTTTAGATATTCCAGTGCAAGTTTGCTGGTAATCGGATCATTGTCTGCTGCTGCCAAGATGTAGCGTATAATCTGTTGTAACTCTCGTGCGTGGACCTGGCGGTTAATTTCAATGATGACCAGGATAGCTGCCATCAACATGCCCATCATCATTGGTATCCAAGGTATCCACCAACCGCCTAAAAAGAGCAAGAAAGCTCCGATCATCAACAAACTCGTTGTTCCAATAATGCCAAGGCTAACCCATCGGAGCTGGCGAACATTTCCCAGCATTGCCCCCACTACTGCACTTAGTAAAATGCTCAACCACTCATAGCCTGTGGACCAAGTGCGTAGCAATGGACGTCCATCCAAGGCAGCACTCACCAGCTGATCAACACTATTGGCATGGATCGTAACCGCTGCCATGTCATGGCGTTGAGGAGTTAAAACACTGTTGTAGGGTGTGGCAGCGAGGTCGTTAACGGTAGGGGCAATAGCACCAATCAGAATGATGCGATCGCGAATCAAATCACCATCTACATTACCTGCCAACAAATCCCGTAGTGAAAAAGTAGGAAACTGCGCCCGAGTACCGCGATAGTTAAGCAGCATTTGGTAGCCGCCTGCATCAGCCCTCACATAACCACCATCGTTGGCCTTAAAGGGAATAAGCCGGGCTTTACCCAGCTGTATTTTGTCATTACCCAGGGGGTCAGGCTGAATCCCATAGTCATTTAAATAAGTCAGGGCCAACTTGAGGGGCAGTCCTAAACGTAACTCACCCTTGTGCCGTAGTGAGAGCAGTGACCGTCGAACACGACCATCAGCATCGACGACTTGATCGGCGATACCTACTCGCTCAGTATCAGCAAGAATTGGCGGCGGTGCAATTTGAGTGCCAACAACTTTTTCAATGCTAATCACATGGGGCATTTGCTGTAATTGTTGAGTCAGGTCCTCATACCCTGGTTCTACTGGCAAATCGCGAAAAATGTCGAGACCAATTACCCTAGGCTGGTGTCGGTCTAGGGCGACTAATACTCGGGTGAGTGTTTGATCAGAAAAGGGATACTGGCCTAAAAACTGAATATCGGGCTCATCAATGGTGAGGATACTGACTCTGGTTGACATAGCCGCTACCGG
>JBCCJR010000057.1:0-17643 GCA_039045805.1 Cyanobacteria bacterium P01_C01_bin.118 | reverse complement strand
TTGTGCTGACTGCCGGTGAGGAAAGTGCCAGCAAACCCCGATCCTAGCTCAAAGCCCTTGCTGGCTGGCAGGGACATCATCCCCTTAGCTAGATCGGCCTCTAACTTGTCAAATACAGGCGATCCCAACCCTTTGGGTACTTTGCGGGCCACACACTCCACCACCCCACCGATGGAGTCGCCATCTTTACGTACCTGATCAATACGGGCAATCATTTCCTCGGCAAAGTCTGGGTTGGGACAGCGGACAATGTTGCTTTCCACCTGTTCCAGGGTGACGCTACTGGGATCAATGGGCGCTTCCATGTCCTGAATGCGTTTGACATAGCCAACGATTTCGACACCGGCTACCTGACGCAGGATTTTTTTTGCGATCGCACCCGCCGCTACCCGACCAATGGTTTCCCGCGCTGAGGACCGGCCCCCCCCCTGATAATTACGAATGCCATACTTAGCATCGTAGGTGGCATCGGCATGGGACGGACGATACTTAGTGGACATCTCGCCATAGTCCTGGGGTCGCTGATCCTTGTTGCGCACCAGTACCGTAATCGGCGTCCCTAAGGTTTGGCCTTGAAACACCCCAGACACAATCTCACAGGTATCCGTTTCCTTACGGGGCGTCGTAATCTTGCTTTGCCCTGGACGACGACGGTCCAAATCCACCTGGAGCTCCTCAGCAGAAATCTCTAACTGGGGCGGACAACCATCAATGACTACACCGACACCACCGCCGTGGGATTCGCCAAACGTAGTGATCCGAAATAGATGACCGAAGGTATTGCCCATTAGCTTTTGGTAAACGTTGCGAAAAACCTTTCGATCCTACCGTAACGTGGCCCTCAAATAGACTAACGTAACCGCCAGTAGTCAGCGATAGTGACATCACCATCCATTTTCATGACGCTACGGGGGTTAATCGACTCTCCCCTGTAGTAAATGCCATAGTGCAAGTGAGGTCCAGTAGAACGACCAGTATTGCCCAGGTAGCCAATCACATCACCACGCTTAACCCTTTCTCCCACTCCCACAGCCCGTTTAGACAGGTGGGCATAAAGCGTCTCGTAACCATAGCCATGGTCAATGGTCACTGTGTCGCCATAACCGCCGTAGTACTCAGACCTTTCTACAACGCCGTCTGCAGCTGCAACAATATCCGTACCGTAGGGACCGACAAAGTCTATACCCTCGTGATTTTCATAACCGTAACCACCAAAGGGATTCCGACGCAGACCATACTCCGATGAAACATCCAGGGGACCTCCGATGGGCAAACCATCTGGATAGGCTGCAAACTTGGCTTCTTCAGCTGCCAGGGTTTCTTCCAAAGCAGGCTTAATCCTGCCATCTAGCAAACTATTCAGCCTGGGCAGCTTGTCACTTGCCTCCTGATAGAGCTCAATGCCACTGGCAACCAAAGCCACGCCACCGCGAGGCACATCATTATCCGGGACCACGTCCTGCTCACCAAGTTCAGGCAGTCCAGCCCGCTCCTTGAGATTCTCAATTTCAGAATCAAGACTATTTAGATCCGTCAAAACCTTATGAGCCTGATCCGTTAGCTGCTTGTTTTCATCCGCTAGCTGCACATTGCTTTGAAACAGTGAAAAAATGACTGCTCCAAGCCATCCCAAGGGAACCCCTAAAAGGACCAGGCCAGCGATGATCCCAGCAAGTGGGGTAAAGGTGATCGTTACTGGAGTCTGACCAGAACGTGTTACTAAAACCGTATAACTTTTCAGCAATTGCCGACGCATAGGCTTTGAATTTGGGCGTTTTACCTTAGGAACACTGGCTAGATAGCTAATGCCCCAGAACGCTCAGATGATCTGTACATTAAACAGCCCGATTATACGGGGATCACCTCAGTAAAGTGAAAAACAATTTGAAGAAACGTACGAACGTCTACTTGACCATAAGTAAAACTTAATAATTGACGATACAGATATAACATAATCCGTCCGGACTAACGTTCACGTTACTGAAAAATACGGACGATCTGGCTCACTAGCTATGAACTCGATTAGTTTAATAGTGGCAATCTAAATAAATCGTTCCATTAATTAACTTTTTAGGGTTCCCCAAACGGCCATGGCAGTCAAAAGTGCAGACACAATTACCTGGTTAGATGTCAACAGTTGGCAGTTTAATCTGGCAGGGCGAAATATTTTAGTAGATCCATGGTTGGTGGGAGATCTGGTCTTTGGCAATGCTGGCTGGTTAATTCGCGGTGTTAGACCGGCAGCAGTCGCTATACCTCCCCAGGTGGATTTACTGTTGCTATCCCAGGGTCTGGCGGATCACGCCCACCCAGAAACATTAGCCGCCCTGGATAAGAAGATTCCGGTGGTGGCCTCAGAGGCCGGGGCTAAAGTAGCCAGCGCTCAAGGATTTACTGACGTGATCACTCTAAAAGCAGGGGAGCGCCACCAGATAGGAGAGGATTTACTGATTGAGGCATTGCCCGGCGCACCGGTGGGGCCTCTAGTCAAAGAAAATGCCTACATCGTGACGGTTTTGACCACAGGCCTACGGATTTACTATGAGCCCCACGGCTATCCTGACGCTGGTTTGGACAGTCGTCCCCCTGTGGATGTGGCCATTACCCCCCTGGTAAGCCTCACACTGCCAGTGCTGGGGCCGGTGATTCGTGGCGGTGAAGGGGCACTAGAACTGTCCCAAAAAGCTAAACCCCAGTGGCTGCTACCCACAGCAGATGGCGGCGATGTTACTTATGAGGGACTGATTGCAAAATTTTTGTCTGCCACTGGTGGAGCGGATGTGGTGCGATCGCAGCTCGCCCAGGCCAATCTATCCACCGAAGTCAAATCCCTCCGTCCCATGGAAACCCTCACCCTGGACCTACAACCCCAAACAGTCCCCACCGCCTAAAATCTTCTCCTCACCCCCTCTTCCCCCTCACCCCCTCCCTGGGCTGAGCGAAGCCGCTCGCGTATCGTCTCCCATGGAGTTAGCCAAAACCATGCCCGTCACCATCAAATTCCAAAAGCTCTCCCCCGCTGCCATCATCCCCACCTACGCCCATCCTGGCGATGCCGGTGCCGACCTGGTGGCCATTGAGCAACACATCCTAGCCCCCATGCAGCGACTGGCCATTCCCACCGGTCTAGCTGCCGAAATACCCCAGGGCTACGAAATGCAAGTACGCCCCAAAAGTAGTCTGGCCCTTAAACACGGCATTGCGGTTCTAAATACACCCGGCACCGTTGATGCAGGCTATCGCGGTGAGATCAAAGTTATTTTGATCAACCTGGGAGCAGACCCGTTTGAAATTACCCCAGGGCAGCGTATTGCCCAGATTATTATTGCCCCCGTCCTTCAAGCGGAGTTTGTAATAGCAGAGCAGCTAAGTGAATCCGCAAGGGGAGCTGGGGGGTTTGGGTCTACCGGGAAAACGTACGGGGAGAATTCGGAATTCTCCTAAAAGTCATCCAGCACATCGGGATCAATATCCTCATCCTCAAGCATGTCGGTTAAGGATGTCGGATTGGGTTCAATCGGATTTCTCTTCGGCGGCGGGGTTAGCTTCTCTAAAACCATTTCGTGAGAGGTATTCCCATTAGAAGAGTGTCCGTTACCATTGGCCCCATTGCCATTGCTAATGGGAGCCGGACTCCCCCCCAGAGATTCACTAAGTTTAGGACCGTAGGCTTCCCCTGCTAAAAAATGTCGTCGAATCTGGAAAATCCTAAATTCCAACTCATCAATGGCATTGCGGGCCAGCACTTGCGCTTCTTCTTTAGACACCTCATCTTCGTAAGCCCAAGGCAGGTAATAGGCTTTAAGGGCACGGATTACGGCCTCTCGCATATTCACCATTTTATTATCCCGCAGGTGATTAACAATGCGGCCTTCAATGGTGTCAGGATCGGAACTTATGCTAAAAGAAACTCGCTTTCTAGCAGGAGGAGTTGCCGGTTTAGATGAACCCTTGGGTGAACTCTTCTTTTTAACCACGACTCCTCCCTGCAGCAAGCTTTTGGAACTTCAATGCCAGCCACTTTGCGCCACCGTAGCAATCACAAAACCGGAGCTGATCGATGTCTGACTCAATCTCCAGGTTAGCGGCCACTTCATCCTGCAGATCGTCTAACCAATTGACTGTACAGAATGTCGTTCTCTCTTCAAAGTACTCTTCTAACTCATCCCGAAGCTGGGTGGCGGTGCCACCGCTGATCAGCACTTCGTAGTTAGGGACACTCACCGAGGCTAACCATTCATTTAGCCGATACTGCACTAGATCCCAGTAGTAAGCGGTGGCTTTTTCTCGACGCTCAGCCAGCGGGTATCCTTTTCGGGGTCGATCTGGGAAAACAACCCGGGCAGAGTTATTAATCAAAGCATCGTAGAGAAACGGATCGTCAGAGTTACAGGGCAAATCCTGGGCTACGGCCTTTAGCAACTGCTGATAGCCAAGACGCTCGGTACTGCTGGGTTCTCCCTGAGGGGGGCGGCCACCGTTAAATAGCAAAAAGCTTAAATCTCGATGGCCAAACATCAGCACTACAAAGGTTTGTTTGCCTTTCTCTTTTTGTTGCGATCGCTGCACCTTACGCCACTGCACCAACCCCGCCGCCTCAGGCAGTACCTTGACATTGCCAAAGTCTAAGAAAATATCCTTACCCCGATAGGTAAACATCTTATGGCCTAAGATTTCAGCCGTCAGGGCTTTATAATCAGTCAGATATTCATTAAACGGCAGTGCAATCCCTACATCCAATGTGAGCCGCTCCAAACCATGCTGATGGGCAAATTCGCCAATCACTCCCAGAACCCGAATATGGGCCAGGGCGCTTTTCGGCAAACTGCTAGTAGCCTTATTCGGACGTCCCTGGGCATCGATCCCCAGGGCATAGGCGGGCGTTTCTGGATCAAGTTGCAAATAGCCAATTGACTCCAATCCGGATCCCAACTGTTCCCCTTGAGCTTCGATGATAGTTAGCTCAGACGGCGGCATATCCGCCACCAGGGGCGGGCACTGGTAAGCGTAGAACCGCTCTCCATCGTTGAGAACGGCCTTAGTACCGGAGCTACCTAAATCGATAAAACATTGATATTTAGCCATGGGAATAGGGACCGAAGCCAAGTAGTACGTTAGTACGATAATTCTAGTAAACTTATTCTAATCCAGTGGGCGCTGACAATATATCGCAGACGCTACGGTTTGCAGATTGCCCAACTTTGTCTAACTGTATAGGCCTGTGTATAGATCGTTAACGTCCAGGAAAACCGAGTGACATACTAGCAGAAGTTTAGGCTAAACACACCATATGTAGCGTCTAGCCTAAAGGTTAAAGCTAAATGTGACCTAGATTACTATTTTCAAAAAGTCCACAGCAAAGGGCACCAACAGTCCCGCAAGTTTAACTTAGGTCATCCATCAAAACGTATCTTGCTGGTCATCAGCACCACTCCAAAGATGGGAACTATTGTGATGGCATCAATGCAGACGCTTCCTCTGGATGATGCCAACTCTTCACCCACAGCTAAAGTCCTACTCTCAAGCCTCTGACTGTCACAGCTTTTTCAAACATTCAACCGCACTTTATTGACAGTTTAAGTGTCATATCAGAATTTCTCTCTTTCTCAGGGAAGTTATCTAAGTAACCCTTACCCTATATAAGTTCTTATGAAAGGTCCATTCTTCAAAGGCTTTGCCATTGCAGTTCCCTTCTTTATATTTCACCTTATTCCCATTCTTAGTACAGCCAACGCAGACACGTCCTACGATGCAGGCTATGTTACCGGGCAGGTAATGGCCAACCACGTTATCGCCGCTATCATCACTGGATTACTAGGGAAATTTGCCTATAAAAACTCTTCCTGGCTAAAAACCACATTGATATATTTCGCTGTTGTTATGCCTATAATTTTTCTACAATCTGTAGGTAACAGCTAAAAAGAATTTTCCTCTTCTTTAGACTTTAAAGACCTATAAAAGCTTCGAGGAGAAGAATTTATCTCAAACGAACGTCACACACTTGGCTTTAAACAGGGGTGTAATTTTCGACCATCACCAAATCTATGGGCAAGCTCCTCAACAAGTAAATCAATCTTGCGATTAATGGCTCCACATTAAGTCAAAGATTTGCTCCCTGGGATTTGTTATATCCTCGGTCACTAATGGGGTGTTTTTTACCTCATTGGCGCACAACGACATCTACCTCCCAGGAAAGAAAAAGCTATGGTTTTTACCCCTACTGCCCTTAATCTGACGATGATTCAGGGGGAACTCGCTGTCCCCTTCGCTGCCATGCCCATAAGCTGGCAGCGCATCGCTACCGGAAACTGGATGAGTGAGCCTAGGGTTTACACGGCCATGGCTCAGGTGTTTTTGGCAAAACATCAGCAGGGTCAGGTGCTATTTTGCGATCGCCCCGCCGCCGCCCACCTGAAAGCCGCCTACTGTGAGGGTAATGGCCAGCTTGCCTACGAAGCCGTGGAACACTATGGCAATGCGTTTCTTCCAGAGAACTATCCTAATCTTGATCAGATCCGTCAACAGGTTGGTCCTGCTCAAACATCAGAGCGAAGGGCTCTAATTGATACCGTCAGCGATCTGTTTGATGAACTAGGCTACGATGTTCCTTCCACCTTTTATTGGACATTTTTACACCCACTACAGCGGGATGATCTATTTGAAATTCGTTCTTTTCGCTTTAGTGAACAAGATTTAGGCGTAGCCCGACAGTTTGACGCTATTTTACATGGAGGATATGTATCCATGCTGCGGCGGTTGATTGACAGTATTTCCAGCCGTTACGGATACTTTATTGAGCACGGCTGCGGCTGTGAGAACCATCTTGCCAAACTCAAACCCTGTGATTCCGCCTTTGACTATGAGCTACCAGTTGCCACCCGTCGAAAAACCTTAAGGGCTTTTCTCTGGAGCATCATGGAAGAATATTTGCTATTTGAACAGCGGGCAGCAACACGGTTGGTGTACGCCGACGGTATTGATTTTTAACGAGATAAAATCTACGCCACTTTTGAAGACTGTCGCAGGCCCTGAGAACGTGGTTTTTTTCTCAGGACTTGACGCAATAAAAACAGTCCTCCACCCAAAAGCCCAAGTGCTGGAGTAGTAGACGGTTCCGGTACAGTTTCAGGGGTAAAGGCCGAATTTGCCAGTGCTAGATGAGCTGCCGTCGTTGGATGACGATCATCCCAAAATAAGAAACTGTCCTGGACCATCTCATCTCCCTGACACGTGGGTGCTAGCAAACAAATATCTGTAACATTAGCAAATCCAAAATCAGCCGGGTTATCGATCGCCTGATTGAACAACGAAAACGTGTCGAGGGAGAGCACTTGGCTATCTGGCAACAGGTTTAGCTCATCGATTGCTGTATCCAAAAGCGTATTGTGGGCTAGCGTCAAACTGGTTAGACGCTGTGTCTCTAAGGGAGAGATTCGCCCTCGTGGTGTTTGTCCCAAATCCGGTATATTGGGCATGAGAAATCTCCGTGCTCCTGTAGCATAGAGCTGTTCTACTGCCGTTTCTAGATTGTTAACCGCCGTGCTGGTTAACAGGCTGAGGTCAGCGCCCGGATCAGCAGCCCAATAATCATTTGGCCCTGCCCAAACAACATAAAGAGCATCTGGATCCGCCATCGTATTCGCTAGTGCCATATCTGTCTGGAACCAATCCACCTGGGTTAAGACGCCAGGAATCAGTTCACCAAAATCAGTCGACCCTTGAAATCCTGTTTGTGCCCCACCAAAGGCGAAGTTAACTCCAGTGGTAGAGAGTGTCCCGTTGAAAAAGGGACTGACTGCCGGACCGTTAGGGGTCAAGGTAATGGGTGAAGGAATTGGTGCACCTGGAAACAGGGTGGATAGTTCAGTTGAGTTGGTTAGGGATAGATTGAGTTTGTCAGCCAAATACTCCACCCAAACGGGGCCATTGGAGTTACGCCCTTCAAAGTAAGGGGGCGACGGCGGACTAACGGGAGGCAAAACAACCCCTGGAATAGGTGGCAATTCACTAACGGCTGTTGTGGCGTTAAAGACATTACCCGCATCGGAAAGGCTATCGCCAAAGACATATAGCTTACTAATGGTGCTGCTAAAAGTCGCAGCTGATGCCTCAAACGGTGACAATATAGAAAATCCAATCAATCCAGCAAACGTTAATCTAACTACGGATGATGGTTGGGACATCCTTGTGTTCTCCTGTCCATTTACAAACAACAACGGTTATTAACGATTACTACGATCGTTATCTTGTCACATGTCCTGACAGCCTATTCATCAATAACCCTTGATTGCCCACATAATAATCATTGCGCACTAGACACGAGCTAGACAGTGAAGGATCTTCATATTTCCTTTGCAAAGAAGATTAAATTGAAATTACAGGTAATAAAGCTTTCTGTTTGCCGGAAAAATTCAGAATCCTTTAAACCCTTGAGATTAATATTCGATCAGTCTACTTCACAGTGCTGGCAGACACAAACTAAAGAAACTTAATGGTTGTGTAAACAGATTTTGATGTAGCATCCATTTCTTTGGATCTACAAGCCAGCCTAATCGATACTTAATAGCTCCAGTAGTGGCTGCTCCGAAATGGATTCCAAGTCAACAGATGTCAATAAACTACTCCAATTATCTCGAAACATAGTGTTTTCAGGTGACTCCCGATAGAGTTCTCCTAAAACAGTGACGGCATTCTGCCAAATACCATTCGATGCATAAATAGAAGCCATTTCCAAAGCTGTAGCATTATCAAGCTGTGTTTGTAAATTAGACGCCAACTCAACCCGTCGGATCCATCCTCCCACCTCAGGCGATAGGGCTGTTGTACCAGATTCACAGTGAGTTAAAAAGAACCATTGATAGGTAGCATCCAATCTCAAAGGGGATAGCGTCTCAGGGAGAGTAATCTGGACGATGCCTGGGGTTTCATGATGGGAAATAAATGTCTCCTGATAGACTTCATTTCCGCTTTCATCTTGTAAAACAAACTCAAATTCTTTTATATCTTCTGAGGAGTAGGGAACGTAGAACCAGAAAGCAGGCAAGGCTTCTGTTGTCAAACTCAAAACTGATTCATAGTTAGACAGGTAAGCATTGTCAGCGGTTTCTGCAGTTTCCTCCAATTTAACCTGGGTATTTGGCACGAGGGCTGTAAGGCCAGTTTGCTGTTCTGATAACTGACAACTCCCTCGGCTAGCAGCTCCCTGACGACGCCCTGAGTAAGGACGACCCCGATCTTCTAAAGGGGGTGGTGTAAATTCGATATTAGTGTTGATGTGGGTTAACTGAGCCAAGCTGGAGATTGGCACTAAGCATAGCCAGGCAACACCCAGTAAACTGCCTGTAAATATTGAGCTGAAAAGTGTGTTAAGTCTTTTCATAATCGTGATAGATGACCAATCTTGTCTACAGCCAGAATGGCCGGTTTTCCAAGGAAGAGCCTACAGTGTTTGGCCGGTTAATAAGTTCAGAAGTGTTCTGGCTTGAAATGACGGTAGGTCGCTACACTCCCTACCATAATTATGATTACAGTAGATGCCGATACCCATGGTAGCCAATAACCAAACCGTGTCAGGCTAAACCAACATAACCCCAATAAACTAAGTTGAGCCCCTACTCCTAACAATAATAGCTGTCTCCATTGAGGCTGGGTAGTCAGCCAAATGTTAGCACTATAAATCGCGACACCACCAAGTGTCGTCCAGCTCACTATCCATAGAATTTCAGCCCAATCAGGCCAGGTGCGAATGAGGGGATGTCCATCCAGGACCGTACTCAGGAGATGACTGACCATATGGGCCTGTAGAAAAACCCCTGCCGTCTCTTGTAGGCCCGGCCGTCCATGGCTGTAGGGGGTTAACCAATAGTCTCCAAAACTGGCGGCAGTGGTACCAATCAAAACGATGCGATCGCGCACAGTATCGTCACTCACACGACCCGCTAACACCTCACCAAGGGTAACGTGATCCGCAATTTGATCTGGCGAAGACAAATGGCGATAGCTCAGCAAAATTTGATGCCCCCCAGCATCGATCCGCTGGTACCCTCCACTATGGTTTTCTAAGGGCTTAAAGACTACCTCGCCTGTCTGTAGATGCCCCTCAGGGGTAACGGTTATGTCCATACCTTGCGCCGCCAGATACTGGAGCGCGATTAAGGCGTTCAAGGAATAACTTGCCGGGCAGGGGGAGGCTGGCTCAGGCGTTATCGACAGTAACTGGCGACGAGTAATCCCATCGGCATCGGTTAGCACATCACTAAAACCCACTTGATTGCTGGGCACTTCTGGCGGCGAGGCAATCCCTGGACTATCATCACGGCTATTGCGAGATTGGCACGTCGCGATCAAATTAGGTAACTGCAGCTGCTCAATAAGTTGTGGCTGACGATCGCTGACTGGAAAGTCTCGATAGATATCTAACCCAATCACACTGGGTTGCATCGGTTCTAGTTTCTCTAGCAGCGCTGATAACGTTCCATCTGAAAGGGAACCCCGTCTTTGAGCCGCATCCTGAGCCTGAATATCTGCTTCGGTCACCGTAACAATCAACAGTCGCGGATCGGGCATCTGGTGGGAACGGCGTTGCATTAAAAAATCAAACCCTCGTAGTTCCCAAGGCTGGAATAGTCCGGTCTGGCGTAACCATAGAGTTGTGAATACTGAAACAATGCCAATAACAAGTAGTTCTTTCAGGCCCAGTGCTTTTCTCTGTTGTTGAGAAATGTTGTGTGGTGGATTGGCTATGTTGTCGAGCTGTGTGGCTGGCCAGGTGGGTGGTTGTTCAGTCAGGTGTTGGTAAATCATCGGCAGCCAGGTGGCGCAAGGATATTTGTCTTCTAATCCCTGTAACTTTTCTCGGGCTTCTCGGACTGCAAGATAAAAGGGTACCTGACGGGAAAATGTAGTTAAAAATGATTTCAGAAACTCATGGGCAACCTGATCGGGTACTGGTTCTCTCATCACCAGTACCTGAGGAATTTGCAAATCTGCCAGATCATGGGCCAAACCCAGACCGTCACAGGAATTGAAAATAGCGATCTTTAATCCCCGCTCAATGGCTTTACTCAGGCCATGTTTCAGTTCAGGCACAGTTAAACTGTCGTCAGGGTTGAGATAAAGTTTTCCGGTGATATCTGTTACCGATTGCGTTTGACTGGTACTGTGTCCAGCAAAAAAGAGAATGTCCCACCCCTGCGGATCCCAAAGAACATCATTTAGCTGTTGCCGATTGGGTTCGACTAAAAACTGCACATCGGCTTGGGGCAACTGATTTAACAATGCCTGGTCCGTTTGCAGCTCCAGTCCCTGACCATGGCCTAAAATGGCCAAAATTCTCACCTTAGAGCGAGGCATCGTCTGTCGTTCAATGCGTTCGTAGGCAGGGGCACTCAGGGCGAGTTCGGCTTTGGGGTAGCGATCGCACAAAGCCCAAGTATGCCAGGGCAACCGTTGGAGAGCATGCAGCTCGGTTTGTAAAACAATCCGAATGTGGTCGCTGGGACTTAATCGCTCCAGTAGTTTGTCATATAACGGACGAAAGCTGTCTGAACTGAGCCAGCGATTAAATTCAGCATTTAATTGCCGAGCAACCGTATCACAGTCATCTATTCTGGAAACATTCTTGGCAAACCCGGTTTTAGCCTCCAGACGATAGGGCCTGTCCAGGCGGCGATAGGCTCTTCGCCAGCGCTGAAGCGTATGCTGCAATTGAACAGCAGGCGGTAAATTTCCAGTAAGTTCTACAGTGGGTAACTGGTTCGCCTCACCAATCTGCAAAATGACATGTAGCCCAGTCTCCAGGCTGCCATTACCAAATTTTAGGGTAACCAACTTCTCCATGCACCGCCCAAGTCTCACATGACAAATTCTTCAAGGTATTGGACACCGTCCAACTGGAGTCGTACCCGAAAGCGCTCACCAGGACGCCCGCTGAATTGTAGCTGAATATAATTGTCAGCCTGTCTAGATCGAGCATCCATAAATACAGTATCCGATGTTTCTAGCACCGCCAGTTCAAGGTCAGGGGGGAGGAAAGGTTGCCCTTGGGGATGTACCTGTAGCCCAATATTAATTGCCTCAGATGATTCACTCTGAATTTCCACCAGCATGACGACTTGCGCATCCCCCAGTTGCACCCCAAAGTCAATTAGTTTGGCTCGTCTAACATCAATAGGACCGTCAGCAAGGGAGCTATCAGATGAAGCATCCAATGGAGTATCAGTTTCCGTTTCATCGACATGTCTAAAGCTAAAGGCCAGACTCACCTGCTCTGGACTGAGCAAGGTTTCCACCGCAAGCCATCCTGCTTCAAAGGATTGATTGAGCCATTGACCAAGTTTGACCGCTGTTTCAGCTATCTGAGCCTGGCCCATACCTGAGGATGTAGCCACTTCGTTCGAAGGCATCAGCTCATGGATACGCTGCAGCAAGGTTTCAGGCGGCTGCAAGTCTGAAATGGCTAAGACTGTTTCGTTAACGGTAGGTTTAAAGCCCATTAGATGGGCCATTTGCAAATTTTCATCGATACAGACAACCACATACCCAATGCGCAGCTCCCAGACTTCAGGAGGTACTTCACAACTATTAGCCCCTGTCTGAATAGGCCGACATTCTAACCGCCCCAGCCCCGGCAGCGTCAAGTCAGCAACATCGGTCATCATCTGAGTTACTGGATTCCAGCTATCACTTTGTTCTAAATCAGAGGCAATCCCCATCATCTGACAATAGCCATGGGTGGCAAACACAGCCAGCGTATTTAGCTGTACTTGCTCTGACTTGCTGGCAGTCGGCTGAGCACTGGCAAATTGCTGGGCCATGGTGCGGGCCTGTTCAGTAATGGGAAGCGGCACGGCTTGGGGATATAGCGTTAACTGTGGGGTCATTATCTTTCTCCGGCGTAATGGTAATCAGACGCAATGGGTTTACAGATACCCCTGGACTCGACCAAATTCTTTTAATAATGGAATGCACTGACGCTGGTAAAAGCTACTCAAGGTGCTCACAGATACCTCTAGCTGTGCCGCTAACTCTTTCCATGGAGTTTCCGGCGGCAATCGCTTTAGAATCAGCAGCTGACAGGTAATCTGAGGCTGATCTTTAATGTGGGTGCTAGCCAGGACGCCATCAGCGTCGGCCTCTGCCCAGGCTTGCACTTCTGCCAGCAGCGGGGGAATATCTGGCGGGGCAGCTAAGCTATCAATCGGATCCAAAGGTTTTCCATCTGACTCTGAGGACGTGGATGGATATGCCGTGGTAGCGCGTTGCTTTTGTATAGTGATATAGCCGTCCTGGAGGCGACGCTTAAGGTAAGCGTTTAACCAGGTAACGACATTAGCCTTGTCGGGATCGTAAGCGAAACCAGTTGTTGCTTCGCACAGATTACGACAAAAGTAGATCCAGGTCTGCTGTAGAGCATCTTGATAGTAGGGGGCCTGGTCCCGCCAAAGCTGATTGGAAATCAGGCGAATGATTTGGGTCAGGTGAGTCTGTCTTTTCAGACTACCTGGAGGATGAGAACAGGCCTCGGCAATTAGTTTTTCGACGGTTTCCTGGAGTTCACTCATGCCTGATCAGTCACCCTTGCAAACGTCAATTTAAGTTAGCAATCTTTGGACGATTATCTAAATAACCTATCAGGAAGATTGATAACTTTTATGCGAAAGTTTATGTAAAAGTTCGCTAAAAAGATAAAAAAGGGGCTGCCATTAGACAGATCCCCTTGATGAACACCATCTTTGAACTAGTTGTTTACTTGGAAAGATGCTGATAGAACTCTCTCTCTCCAAGAATCGTTAGGTAATGGCAGGAGCATTCGCATTTCGATAAAAGATGGCAACGTCACTAATTCTGAGGGTGCTAGTTCCACCAGGGACCTCGAACTTGATATTGTTTTCCCCAGCATTGATTTTGTTAGGGTTAATGGTTTCATTGATAGCGATAGCTTCTCTAGGGGCTGTATCACTGCTGATGGTGGGTGCGAAAACCTCTACGCCATTTACCAATACCTTGTAGGAAACAGAACCTGCGCCATTGCGCGAGTGCTTCCACATCAAAATAGCTCCTCCTCCAGGCTTCGGAGTATTTTCAATATCGGCTGAAAGGGTTTCATCGATATTTCCACCGATTCTCAAGTCAAAACGTGCATCCCGGAAATACTCATATCCCGCAACTGGTTCATTGACAGCGAGAGCACCAATATCACGTCGATAAAATATAACAACGTCACTAATTCTGACGGTTCCAGTTCCACCAGTTACCCGGAACTCGATATTGTTTTCTCCAGCATTGAGTGTATTAGTACTCATGTTTTCATGGAGAAAGGTGAAATTTTTAGTGGCTGTATCACCGCTGATGGTAGGTGCGAAAACCTCCGTACCATTTACCAATACCTTATAGGAAACGGGACCTGTGCCAGTGCGCCAGTGCTTCCACATCAAGATAGCACCTTCTCCAGGCTTCGGATCATATGCAATATTAGCTGGAAGGGTTTTATCAATATCTGCACCGATTCTCAATTCAAAAGAATTATCGTTAAAGAATTCATAATCGGCAACTCTTGTATTGAAAACATCCTTTTGCAAATAGAAGATAACTACGTCACTGATTCGTACAGTACTGGTGCCATCCGTCACACGAAATTTGATGTTATTCTCCCCTGACTTAATATCGCCAGTCTTAATCAATTCATGGAGAGAGGTAAACTCTTTTGTGGCTGTATCACCACTAATACTTTGAGAGGAAACTCTTGTACCATTTACCAGTATCTCGTAAGAAACGGGACCTGTCCCAGTGCGCCAGTGTTTCCACATCAAAATAGCCCCTTCTCCAAATTGCGGAGTATTTTCAATATTGGCTGAAAGGGTTCTGTCGATATCTTCGCCGATTTTCAAGCCAAAAGATACATCGCTGAAGAATTCATAATTTGCGACTACCATAAGTGTGTCCTCTTTGAATTTTGTTGGTAAATAACGTTTTTCAGGACTTTCCGCGAATGTGCAAACACTCCAGGAAAGATGTCCATAACAACTCATCAGGCAGAACTGTCAACTTTACGCAGTTTGTTTGAAAAGGTACCCAGGAGGGTACTAAAAAGAAATGAGATCGCACTCACAGTGGAGTGCGATCTCATTTAGAGAAGCGGTTTTAACGGGAATGGAGGGGGGTAGGATTCGTCAAAAAACTACTTCACAGTTTAATCCTGAAAGGTTTGTTAAATAATTATTTCAAGAGACAAGGCCATGATTTTTTTTTTAACAAGCCCTTAATCTGTCAGCCACCTACAAACTAAGCGATTGTTTTCGACAACCCAGATAGCCGTTAGCCGAGCTTTGGTTTGAGCAGTGGACGTTTGAGCCTGGAATTTATCAGTCTTAGAGGTCAGGGTTTGAACAAGTGCAGTCATGACAATTTTTTCCAAATAATGTGATCAAAGTTAGGGATCTGCCAAAAAATAGAGTCTCTTGGCTGAGAGAAGGAAAAGGGGTAAAGGAACAAGGGTAAGGACTATTGGCAGGTACCTTATTTACCGGCAAGCCCCTGGGGCCCATTTTTACTCCTTGAATAGTTTCAGTGTGTTGTTTAATGGGCATCTGTATTGGGTTATGCTCAGCTACCCTATTAAGTCATCAGGCAAATATTTAGGTTTTATGCAAAAAAGTATAGTGGACCTCAAAATTAATGAGATCGCGGACAATGTACCCACAAAATGATCAGATTCAGGGACCGTTTCTGTTGGGGTATTGAGAACTTCCAGGTCGCGGCTTAGGGAAGTATTACCCAAATTATAGGCATTGTCCACTAGGAAGTTGCGAGCCCCTTGTTCGTACAGTCGTTCGATCGAATGACTGATATCGCCCACAGGTTGAGTCAAGTCTTTTGTAAAATCACTAAACGGGCCAAACGGATTAGTTGTGCCTTCACCGAGTAAAATACTCTTCCGTTCCTCTAAGCCATAACTTGGGTAAAATCCAGCTCTCTCCACTTATGTGTAAAAGAGCGATCAAGTAATCGATCGACGATACGCTCCGCTGATTGATAGCACTCTTCATGTAACCCAGTACCCAATGTCCAACTACCCGTAAAGTAGAGATTATTTTGACCTTGAATTCCAGTTCCGTATCCTGACCACAGAAACGCTTGAGCTTTTAAGGTTTCAACATTGACAATGTTGTGGGTGAAATGAGTGACGGCGGGGGTGCCGTCTGCTTGCTTTAAGACATAGGAGTCGGGGATGGGAATGGCCGGATTTAGCGTGACAAAAAACTCTGGATTTCGGCCATAGTCAGAATTTGCAATATTATTTTGGTGACGGTTGCAAACGTAGGAAATGGTGTAAGGCCTTAGCTGGGTATTGTCGCCATAAATCAGGATATTGTAGGTGCGCCAGGCATTTCGATCTGTTGGCAAGAGCGGCGCGTAGGTGTGGGCAACGGCTACGCTGTTGTAATAGTCAAACTGACTCAGCACCTTGACAATGTCGTTGGTGATGCCTTGCTGGATGAGCTTGAGAGCGGTTGAAGCATGACAAGCCATGACGACAGCATCGAAATGCTCAAAGTTGTTGTGGTTAACCAGTAAGTCAACCCCATCCGGACTGGCAAACACTTGAACTTGGACATTGTGAACAACGGCTACACCTTGCTCAAGCAGCTTGTCCATAAGAGCATCGATCCAGGTCTGGCAGCCACCTTCAACATAAACCCGCTCTGGTGGCGCACTCCCAAAGCCTTCTTGCAACGAGTAGTAGCCCATAATGGCAACAAACGACATGGTGGAGGGCATCGTATCGTGAACAAAATACATGCCATTGATACGGGGATAGAGATTATATTGGACAAACTCCGCTGGGTAAAAGTCTGGATCGTTGTCAGGGTTGTGGGTGTTGCGATAGTGGATATAGTCAGCAATTGAAAACTCGGCAAACGCGGAATTCCGACAATCAATGGGAGCTTGTTTACTGAAGTTATCTAAACCCTTTTGCACAAGCGGTGACATGGTAGTGGCATGGTTAGAGCCCGCTTGATAGTCCGGATCAATGACATAGGAAATCGTCCCATCCATTGTGCTGTAAGAAACAGAATCTTCGATGGGCTTATAGGTAACCCCCAATTCATTCATCAGGGCTGTGATATTTTTATAGGTCACGACATTGAAGTCATTGACTCCTAAGTCGGCCCAGCGGACCTGATTGCTAGATTGGCCCGCCGCAAAGTCAACAGTGTGAACATTGCCACCAACCCGATCACTTTTCTCAAAAAGGGTAATTGAAGCATTGGGTTGCTTCTTTTTAAGCAGGTAGGCAGTCAATAGACCGGAAATACCCGCACCAACGATCGCGATTTTCATTGCAGTGATTCGTTGCACCTCGGTTCTGTGTCAGCTATGTTCTTTGGGCTATATGGTACCTACAGGCGAAAATTCTCTCCTTGAAATCGCCTGGGACGACATTTGCGATAGCTCCAAAATAATGAGATCGCGACCAATGTACCCACAAAATGACCAGGTTCAGGGACCGTTTCTGTTGGAGTATTGAGAACTTCCAGGTCGTGGCCTAGTACTACAGTTGTAGATATTGGCTTTTAAGATGATAATGGTCAAGGAACGCCAGCAAGCCTCTAATGCCAATACTTGTCAGCCCACTCAATG
>JBCCJR010000056.1:0-17672 GCA_039045805.1 Cyanobacteria bacterium P01_C01_bin.118 | reverse complement strand
ATTTTGGGTCAGAAAGGCACCGTAATCAAAGGGCACACCATCAATAAAAAAGCCAACAGCGTCTCTGGAAGCAAAGTTAAAGTTAGATAAACCCCGCACACTGTAAAAGTCAAAGAAGCGCACCCCTGTACCATCAAAGACTGTATAGTTGGGCGTATTGTCAGCAACACCGCGAAACGTATCAATGTCGGCATCTTCGATCTGTTGGGCATTAAGCGCAGTGATACTAATGGGCACATCCTGCACATCCTCTTCTCTTCGCTGAGCTGTGACAATTATTCTAATAACGTTGTCAGACTCTTCATCCGTAAGCGTCGTATCTTCTTCAGAAGTGACAACGCTGGCCTGAGCTAATTTGGGTGTGGATACTGGAATATTTTCTATCGGTGGCTCGGTTTCACTTAAATTAGAAACGGCCTGTTTGCTAAACGTTTCTGGCTGATCTTCTGTGACTTTTGCGATCGCAGGAACGCTGATTACCAGAGAAGCCAGACCTACTATCCATAAACAGTGCTGAATCTTAATTGAAGCCATAGCCAATCTCACCCGCAACCGACATTTCTCAAAATGATATGGAATGCCCGGCTTTCGCGATATCAACAGCCGTGCATCAAACTATCAAATAAAGAACGCCTGCTGGGTCTATCAGCATTGGCGAATGACGTTAACGCCTAAAGTCCAGTCTTCTTCCGCCTTCCGCCCTTCGACAAGCTCAGGGCAAGCCTTTCTTCCGCCTTTCGCCTAAATTTCCCGGCTAGAGTTTATACCCCCAAGGGATCATCAGAACATATCAACCATACTTTTCCATAACTCACTTACCAAAACTCCATACCTTTTCCCTAACGACACCAGCGGAGCCCAGGAACTAACCTTGGAACTATCGAACAAGAAATCTTAAACCGTTGGCCCATAGCTGTGCTGGGTTGTCTTATCTAACACACGCTTGCAAACGACACACTTTCTAAAAATTCAGAAGCAATTCATCATGACGCAATCTATCGCGACAAATCTAATTTCAGACACGGTTTTGGTAAACAGCGAACCACTCAACATAAATCCTAAAAAGGGTCATTTTGTGTTTGCCAACCGTAACTCTGGCGATCTCTCAATTTTGCAGGAAACCAATGGTAATGTAATGGGCACAATTGATACCCAAAACTTTAAGAGCGTTCACTATGACGATGGTGATAGCGCCTCTCTTGGGTTTAGCGATTATGGTTGGATTCAAGACTTCAGCCTGAACCAGCAAGATATTATTCGCTTGCATGGTAGTGCAGATATGTATGAGTTGGGTAGCATTGGCGGTAGTACCGCTATTTTTTACAAAGGCACAGACCAAACCGCAGAGCTTGTGGGCATTGTCCAAAATGTAGTTGGTCTGGATCTTGCCAGTAATGCTTTTGAGTATGCAACTGCTTAGGAGGCTTACCATGAGAATTGCTGACAATGTTACCCAGCTGATCGGGCGCACTCCCTTGGTGCGGTTAAACCGTATTCCTCAATCAGACAGGTGTTTGGGACAGATTGTTCTCAAGCTAGAGGGGATGAATCCCACCTCTTCTGTGAAGGATCGGATTGCCCTCAGAATGATTCAAGCCGCTGAAGATGCAGGCGAAATCTACCCTGGGCAGTCGATTTTGGTGGAAGCCACAGCCGGTAATGCTGGTATTGCCCTGGCCCTGGCAGCCGCAGTTAAAGGCTACTCGCTGATGCTGACCATGCCGGATGATATGAGTCTGGAACGATGTAAACTGCTGCGGGCCTATGGTGCAAAGTTACTGTTAACGCCGAAACATGAGGGCATGCGGGGTGCGATCGCACTTGCTGCTGAAGTTGTTGCCACCAATCCTAATGCCTACATGTTGCAACAGTTTCAAAACCCCGTTAACTCTCAGGTTCATCGTCAAACCACAGCCCAAGAAATCTGGACCGATACAGAGGGACAGGTGGATATGGTTGTTGCCGGTGTGGGCACAGGTGGTACTATCACTGGCATTGCCTCTGGTCTCAAGCCTCGTAAACCGTCCTTGCAAGTGATTGCTGTGGAGCCAGCAGCCAGTCCGGTGCTATCGGGGGGCAAGCCGGGGGCACACCAAATTCAAGGACTGGGGGCTGGGTTTGTGCCTGATTTAATCCGGGTTGACCTGCTCGACGAGGTGATACTCGTGACAGATAAAGATGCGATCGCTTACGGTCGACGACTGGCCAGTGAAGAAGGCATCTTGTCTGGCATTTCTACTGGAGCAGCGCTCTGTGCTGCCATTCGCGTGGCCCAGCGTTCAGAGGCTATGGGTAAGTTAATTGTTGTAGTACAGCCTAGCGCAGGTGAGCGTTACTTGAGTACAAATCTATTCAACAATCTGACTCCATCGATAACCGTTGCCCACCCGATAGAGCAGTTCATCCCTGCTGAAGCGATGTCGGTGGTTAGGGGCCCAAGTCGATGCAGCCCCCATCGGTCAGCCTCTTAATCAGGATATGAGTCCACCTAATTAGTCCATCTACGAAGAACTCAAACCATGTTTGTTATTGCTATGTGGCGGCGGTTGCGATCGCCGCCAGAGATTCGGTGTGGTTTAACCGCCCATTATTCTATGCCTCCTGAATTTATGGGGCTTCCAACCGTTTGTGACTGTTCAAGTCAACCTAACCAAAAATTAATTAACCAAAGGAGATTATCATGACGTTACAACTTGGCGATATTGTTCCTAACTTCACGCAGCAAACTACAGAAGGTGAAATCAACTTCTACGACTGGGCGGGCAACAGTTGGGTTGTGTTGTTTTCACACCCAGCTGACTATACTCCCGTTTGCACCACCGAATTGGGCAGCGTTGCCAAACTCAAGCCCGAGTTTGCTGAGCGCAGTGCTAAGGTGATTGCCCTCAGCGTGGATGGTGTAGAGTCTCACCAGGGCTGGATCGGCGACATCAATGAAACCCAAAACACCACTGTCAACTATCCCATCATTGCCGATGATGATAAAACGGTGGCCAACCGCTATGGCATGATTCATCCCAATGCCAATGCTAAGGTCACGGTGCGTACAGTGTTTGTGATTGATCCCAACAAAACGTTACGACTAACGCTCACCTATCCACCTAGCACAGGGCGTAATTTCAATGAGATTTTGCGTGTGCTGGACTCTTTGCAGTTAACCGATAACTATAGTGTAGCCACCCCTGTAGATTGGCAAGATGGTGAAGACGTTGTGATTGCACCTTCGATACCTACAGAAGCTGCCAAGGAGAAGTTTCCTAAGGGTGTTACTGAAATCAAGCCCTATCTACGCATGACACCTCAACCTAATCGGTAACAATTGGGCGTGAAGTAGGTGAGTGAATATAGTTGTCGTAGGGTTTGTTATGGCTCTGTGTGATGTACCAAACTCTTAGTTATCGGTGCGTTGGACTCGTGCTGCAGCAAGCCCCACGGCATCTAAAAACTGCAACAATTTCGAAACCTGCAAAAGTTTCAGGTTCACCATCAAACAATCGCCTAACACATCTGGTTTAAAACGAAGAGACAGGTGGATATAGTTGTTGTCCCTCTGTTTGAACTCGGTACTTTTGCATCGAAAAACTTACTGATGTGAAGTTGTAATACTTACACATCCAATTTTATTTAGGAGAAACAATCATGCCGACTTTTTACTTGAGCGAAGATAACGATACTTTCCAGGGTACTCATTCCAATGACAGTATTCATGCTTATCATGGAAACAATATAGTGTGGGCACATGGTGGCAATGATCGAGTATATGGGGGTAACGATCTTGATTGGCTCTTTGGGGGATCTGGTGACGACCGTCTCTACGGCAGGCTAGGAGATGACTGGCTCGCTGGAGACAGTGGTAATGACTACATTGATGGCGGTGGCGGCAATGATCGCATGGAAGGGGGAACGGGCGATGATTTTTACCTTGTTCACGATAAGAATGATTTAGTCCTTGAGAATGCGGGTGAAGGAACAGATAAAGTTCAAGTCTATCTAAATCGAGACTTTGTATCTTACTCTTTGGCTGATAATGTCGAAAATTTGCGAGCCCTTGGCGGGTTTGATCGCTGGCATTTTAACGCTTTCGGTAATGACCTCGACAACCACATTCAATTGATTTCTCGCTCTACAAACCAAGTTCTGTTTACTGCTCGGGGTAAGGATGGTGACGATACGATAGTGGGAAGTCGTATAAGTGATTGGATATATGGAGGTGATGACAACGATACCCTACTTGGCAATGTTGGCGACGACAAACTTTATGGTGAGGATGGTGACGATATCCTACGGGGTGGCGTAGGAAATGATCTGTTAGTGGGCTATAATATATGGTACGAGTCCACGGACGATATCGATATCCTGGAAGGCGGACCTGGCAGTGATATATTTGAGCTAGCGCGTGCTCACAATAATATAATTCCTTACGCACAAGGTACTGGCTATGCCATCATCCAAGACTTCAACGAAAACGAAGACATAATTTCTCTCGGTAGCAAAAGTGGATTTAGTTTAAGAGAGGGTAACTTTGATGATGATCGCAGCCGTGACGATACTGCTATCTATTATGGTTCAAGCAAGGTTGGTGTTATTGTTGACACCCTTGGCCTATCTTTGAACGCTTCTTACTTCGTGTAAGCTTCTTGAAGCTGGATACACAAGCCCTGATTAAATAGAAAAGGTGGTGCAAACACATTAAGGTCTGCACCACCTTTTGTGAAGTACAAAAACTTGGACTAAAGACTTATTCAATAATCTGACTCCGAAACGAAGCCTAAAACACTACTGTCAACTATTCCATCATTGCCGATGACGATAAACCAGTGACGCGCCGAATTCTCTGATGCGTTGAGCTATTTCGGCAGCAAACCCTACAGCAGCTTTCCAGATGCCAGTTCTTAATGTTGGGAGTTGACAGACCACTATGTCTCAACCGCTCCTAGCGATCGCAAATTAGTCTTTTGAGCCTCAGTCAATCCAGTCACCCCAGTAATCTTCATGCCTTCGTAGAGGCGTTTAGCCCTCAGGGTTTTGAAACACTCTCCCGTCTTGGTATGCCACAGTTTGATGGTCTCATCCAAGCTACAGGTGGCTAACCACTCACCATCTGGACTCCAGCGGGCAGCCTTAACTCGGCTAGTATGGCCTTGTAATATAAAATGACATTTCTGTCTGTGTACATCCCATAGCCGTACGGTGCAGTCCTGGGAGCAGGTGGCTAATAGGGTACCGCATGGGTGCCAAGACACCGCTACCACCCATGCCCTATGACCGGTAAATGTGTGCAAGCACTCCCCCGTTTCCACATCCCACAATTTTGTCGTCTTGTCGTGAGAAGCACTCGCTAAAAATTTACCGTCAGGACTAAACTCTATTGAAAGCGCTGAGTTGAGATGCCCCTGGAGAGACCGTAAACAGACTCCCGAACTGACGTCCCAAATGCAGATCAGCCCATCTTGTTGTCCGATGGCTAAAATCTCTCCGTTGGGGTGCCAGTTTACAGTGCCAACTAAAGCATCCAGCCTTAGGGTTTGTAGACAGGCTTGGGTTTGAGCATGCCAAATATTGACAACACCATCAAATGAAATACTTGCCAATCGTTGTCCGTCAGGATGCCAGGCCACCGACAACACCCCATGGGAATGGCCGGTATAGATGCCCAGGCACTTGCCGCTGTGACTATTCCAGAGTCGCACCGTGCAGTCTTGAGAAGCGCTCGCTAATACCTGCTCGTCAGGGCTGAGGGCAATTGAACACACTAGACCTGTGTGGCCATGCATCCTATGAGTACAGCGGTCTGTACCTAAGTCCCACAGACATAGGGTACCGTTTTGATGGTCAGAGATCAGCTGCTGGCCACTGTGGCTAATGGCGATGTCCCAAACTGATAAGCTATGCCCTTGCCAGGTTTGCAAACAGTCGCCAGTCGTACTGTGCCACAGTTTGACCGTTTGATCTTCGCTACAGCTCGCCAGCAGACTGCCGTTAGGGCTATAGGCCACCGACCAGACATTGCCCCCATGGCCTGAGAGAGTTTTGACTAGCTGGCTCGTTTCAATGTTCCACAGTCGTAATGTGGAGTCCAGGCAAGCGCCTGCCAGGGTTTTGCCATCGGGGCTAAATGCTAGCCACCAAACCCTGACACCAGCATTTTTATGAATCTGACGACCGGTTCCTGTGGCCAGCTCCCAGAGCATAACAGTGCCATCTTGGGCAGTGCTGGCGATCGCTTGTCCATCGGGGCTAAACACTAAATGCCAAATAACGTCGTCGTGACCGGTCAATACGTCGAGCAAGGTATTGACCTCAGCATCCCAAATGGAAATGGTATGTCCCTGACCCGAACAGGCCAGCCTGTCTCCTTTGGGACTCCAGGCCGCAGATAGTCCAGTCACTTCGGTCGGTACGATTTTAATTGGTTCGCCAGTGACAACATGCCAAATATGCAATGCCGGATCATTACTGACAGTGGCAAGTTGAGTACTGTCGGCAGACCAGGCAATACCGTTGGTGATGCTAGCGTGGTTAAAGGTCTGTAGACAACGACCGGTCGACACCTCCCAAACTTTTGCCGTGTAGTCGTGGGACGCACTGGCCAACAATTTGCCATTGGGACTAAAGACGATTTGGTAGATCCAGGCTGAGTGGGCCGCAATAATATTGACGATCTCTCCATTGGGCATTTGTCGCAGATAGATTTTGCCGTCATAGTCACCACCGACAAGCAGACGACCATCGGGGCTAAAGGCCATGGTTAACGCGGTGGTAAATGCTTCGGCAAAGAGCGTTTTACGAAAATCTGCTTGGCTAAAGTTGGCATTACCTAGCTCCACCCGCCGCAGGCAAGCGTGCCAAATTCTCATCTGCGAAAAGTCAAATCCAGACAAGTCTAGTCCGAGCCGATGACAAAGATTAAGCAAGTTACCGCTGCCATAGCCAGATTGGGCGGGCTCTACCTGACGCAGGGCCGTCAATGCTTTGAGAATTTGCTGCTTGGTGGTGGCCATAAAGGTCCGCCGAAATTCCTGGGCAATGGGGACCAGGATGAGTCGAGCCTGGCTAGCTTGGACGTACTCTGCCACAGTCGTTTTTAGCAAGGCATGGCTGATCAATAAATCGAACTCCAGGGTGGTCAGTTCTGAAACGATGGTTTCGGTGAGGAGATCGCACACATACTCCATGATCACGGGTTGTTGGGTGTATTTGCCCCCCTGCTGCTCAATCAGGTTACGGCGATATAGGGCTTCCAATGCTTCCAAAAGTCGACGCAGCAACGTGGGGGGCACAATATCGGCCTGAAGCGCCTCCACCGATGTCCACTCTCGGTTGATTGCCAGCCAATACATCACGGCATGTTCCAGGGATGAAAGCCGCTCAAATTGCTGGTCGAGCAGTTTTCGAACCCCGTTAAACAGAACTGTATTTTGAGCTAAAAAGAGGTCAATATCGCCATTAAATAGGTCCTGAACAGAGGTGGCTGCAATTTTAAGGGCGAGGGGATTACCGCCATAGGCATCAATCAATGCCTGACGTGCTTCGGTAGCTCCCGACAGCCCCTTAGCATTTAACAGGGCATCGGCTTCCGCTTGCAGGCCCGATAACTTTAGCGATCTCACCGGCAGCTCAATGCCTTCATGGGTGGCAATTTCTTCCGGTTTCTCCCGGCTGGTGATCACGACACAGCTTTGATGGACCGTGTCCCCGAGTATCTGTAGCAGTTGCCCATAGTTTTCATAGCCGGGTAGAAATTTCCCTAGGGCCTGGGGTTCTAAGATCGCTTCGAAATTATCCAAAATTAACAGGCATCTGGCAGACCGGAGATGCTGGAGTAAACAATCGATCGAGGACTGGGTGTCTTGCTGTTTAGATACCAGCGGCACCAGCTGTTGCAACAGGGTCTTTAAGGGGGGAGCATTTCTCAAGCTTCGCCAGGCCACCACGTCAAACTCATTCTTTAGCTCTTGGGTAAGCTTTACTCCCAGGGTGGTTTTGCCGATGCCGCCCATACCCAAAAGCGCCACCAGCCGACAGGCGTCATCCACAATCCACTGGCGCAGGGTGTTGAGTTCGGTTGCTCGACCCACAAAGAATGACACATCCGGCGCATCGCCCCAGTCGCAGTGCGGGGGAGCAGTGGGTGGTTTGAGCGGGGCTGGTTTGAGCGCGGGGGGACTGAGGGAGTTCGTTTGATAGCGTTCCAGGGCCTGGCGAAAATTGGTTTTGCTGACTTTCTCTCCAAGAGACCCGGAGAGGGATCGCCACAGTTTGGGGCCAATGTCACGCTTTAGGTAATTGGTAGAATATCCTGACTGGGCGGCGATATTTTCGTAGGTTTGATCTGCGATCGCACCCTGCAGAATAGCCGTTTCTACATCCGAAAGGTAGCGCCCCGTATGAGTAACGACAGCTGTATTTGCCTTAGTAAGGATAGCGTCTACGTTTGTCATGCTTGACCAACTCCCTAATTAGGTCTCAACCGCGTCTAGCGATTGCAGGTTTTTTGTTTGGGGTGCCGTTAATCCGATCACAGCTGTATTATTTATCCCTTCATAGGGCCGTTTAGCCCTGAAGAATGTAATACACTCGCCAGTGTCCGGATTCCAGAGTTGAATAGTGTCATTGATACTACTTACTACGATCCAGATGCCGTCAATATGCTAGCAGACCGATCTCACACCATTCGGATGGCATGCCAATACGCGCAGACATTGGTAAGTTCGTAAGTCGTTGAAATTCCATAGCTTGATGGTGTTGTCATGGGAATCGCGAATTCTTGTAAATAAGAATAGTTCTCATTAATATAGGGGCAGACTTGTAAAATGCCTGTGTAAGCTCCAAACCCATGAGTGCAGAAAGTACAGCTAGCCATATAGCGACCAAGAGCTTTCCTGGAAGCCGTGAGTTGAAACGCGGCGCTTGGTCGATACAACGACTGCCTCAAGAGAACGGTCAGGCCGAGTTCAAAATCTGCCATTTATGCAACGAAATCAGCTGTACTATTAGCGACTGCACCTTCGCTGAGGACTTCCATAACTGCATTCCCTATAGTCAGCCAGTAACGTTACTGGTTTTCGGACTAAAGGGATTTAGCCATTTTAGTTTCTCGGATGGCGGACGAGATTGTGTTGTCGGTGAGGGGGATGTTTGGCTGATTCACACCGTGAGTCAGTCTATTTTTAGGCATACCCCGGCTGCAGTACAGTCGAGTATGGTGGTGTTGAAGTATTGCAGCGTACGTATTAATGAAGCCTTTACCGAATCGGAAGATATTCACCAGTTTCTCTCGAAGAGTCACATTATTCGCTTAGCGAGACGACAAAGCCTTGATGTAAGAGTAGAGAGTATTCTCAGAAATCAAATGGACAGTGCCTCTGCTCGATTGCTCGCAGAAGCTAAAGCCTTGGAGCTGTTGGCCCACTGGATTACCTCATCGGCAGACTTTAATGTAAATAAGCAAGTCATGCCCTCATATGCTCGTACCGGATCAAGTGAACTGGATAGTGTGATCGAAAAATTGATCAGCGATTTAACCACCCCGCCCAGTTTGCATGATTTAGCAAAAGATGCGGGCATTAGCCATACTTGTCTAAACCGTCGTTTTCGTAAACACTTTGGCATGACGGTTTTTGAATGGTTGCGTCTGCATCGATTGGAACGCGCCCAGCGATATCTACAAGATCAGGAGCGTTCTATTACTGAAATTGCCTTCCAGTGTGGTTTTAGCAGCGCCAGCCACTTTGGGCAGAGCTTTAAAAAACAATTTGGTCAATCGCCCACACACTACCGACAATCATTCTTTACAGCCCACGGCGTTGACGAGCAGAATGCCAAGCAGAGTAGTTACGCAGCATAACAGTTACGCAGACAAATATAGTTGCTCCCAGTACGTAGGGCGCTTGTACTGAAACGGAGTGCAAACTTGCCCCAATAATCGGCCCTGCCGCCATGCCCAAGCCTTTGCTAAATCCATTAATGCCCGCTGCCTTGGCTTGATTCATCTCGTTGACCGACAAGCTGAGCAAGGCTAAGTTACCTGGTAATAATATTCCCAAGCCCAACCCTAACATCACCATCGAAAGCAAAAGCAGTTGTTGATTTGGTGCCCATGCGGCGACGAACATAGCGCAGGCAGCGAGACTGCCACCACCTATGGCGAAATGAATAGGGGGGCGTTTAAGTTTCGCGACCAAGACAAGTTGAGAAAAAATCATCGCTGCCATAGAGAGCATGATGACACCGCCAGAGAATTTGATCGAAGCATCATAATTAAGACCAAAATCGTCTTGCAGCCTCAGTACGGTCACTTGTTGAATAAGGCTATACACCAGCAAACAGAGCAGCGTTGTTACCAGAAATGGTGCAATGGTTTTGATGGAGATGGATGCGTTTTTCTCCACTTTATGGCGGCGGCTTGTTTCGGGCAATTTCGACCAAAGCAGTGCGCTTGTGCCGAGCAGCAGTAGGGCAATCAAATAAAAACCAAAGATAAGATTTTCTCCTCCTGTCGCTATGGCGAGCATGCCACCAAGTATGGTGCCGATACCGAAAGAGGCTCCCAAAAGGCCCATGCCACGGGTGCGGGCCGAGGCATTTGTTAAGTCAGCCACCACGGCTTGAGCCGCTGGTATCAGGCCTCCGGAGATGGCTGCGTGGGCCAAGCGTACAGCGAGAATAGCGATAAATAGAGATTCAAGTGCCAGCCATTGCCCCATCTGGTATACTACCGCCAGCGCAACGATAAAAATGCTAGTGCCAATAGCGCCGAGCAGGATAACAAAACGTCTGCCTTTGCGATCGCAAATAAGCCCCCAGAGGGGCTCAGATACAGTGAGTAACAGTGCAGATAGCCCCATGATGAGACTTGCCTGGAAGTCTCCAAACCCAAACTGTCGAGCTACGGCGGGAAACGTAATCAGAAAGTAAGCATGGCCTGCCGCACTGAAAATTAAGGCCAAAAACATTGGCATCACGCTGCCAAGGGAGCGATTTGACTGTGGGCGATCTTGAGAGATTTCTAAGCCTAATTTTTGGTTCACTGGAGTAATCCCGTAGGCACTATTGCACAGGTAAAAACAACTGCATCAGGTGTTGCTAGATTACTTTGCGAATAAACCCAAAACTATCATCGAACGAACACTGAGTATCAATATAGGAAACCTGCACTCGTGACAAGAAGCTAGGGTAGGTTTACAATCTGCCTATGATAAAGTGCTTGGAGCAAATCTCAATCCTAGAGGTCCATAACAAATAATTCGGTATTACTTCACCTGAATGCATTCCCAAAGGATATGAACAGCAATATTTACCGGACCCAGGAACACCTACAGCTGCCGGTAAAACTAATTGTTATGCATTGCCCTAGCTTGCTTCCTAATATTCTCGCTTTGGGGCACCACTCTTTATCGAGTTACAAGTATCTGCTATCAGAATATTGTTTAAGCATTCTTCTAAAAGTTTGTAGATAGATAATTAAAAAACCGAGTAATGAGATTAGTAAATAGGTAATGGCATACAGAATATTTGAAAAGCACAGAATAATCGATGGTATAGCGATAACAGCAAAAGCAAAAGACATTACAAGTGCTCTTAATGACAAACGATATACTGCCGTAATAAAACGCTTCTCTTCTTTTGCTATATTAAAGTTGAAAATCTGCGATCCCTCCGCCTCATCCAAAGCTTTCCTTATTTCTGTTTCATAAGCTTGTAAGTTATGAACAAAATACCACGTGTAAGATTGTTTGAGTAAGTTTAGTAATGCAATGATTCCTAGAACCATAAGCAAACTCAAAAACCCTAAGAACAAAACCAAACTGGAATCAACCTTGGAATTTATCGGTGCAATTAATTCAGAAATAGGTTTCCAAATCACTATAATTGCGCTTACTGCACCAAACATCTTGAAATCGTCATACGTGCTTGTGATAAAGTCTTCTGCTTTATCACTGAGCCGTACATATTCCTTGTAAAGGTATTCTAATCTCTGATTTGAATCTGTACTCATTTTATTGCCTAACTAATACTACAAAATACTTTTGAAGTATTATCTCATTGAAAGCCTTGCTACAACTGAGAAGTTATCAATATGAAAGCAAACTTGACAGGTGTATCTCAACAAAAGATTTAGCAGCAGAACATTCTCAATCACCCGCCATGATAATCTCTAAACCTGATCGAAACTCCTTGTTGGTTGGCTTGCATGGGCGTTGTTAGCCTCATAGCCTTAAAGCGTTCTACACATCCAAACACTTGGAATTTGAACATTAAACCCAGACTTTTCATAGGCACGCCGGGCTGGAGCATGGCTAATATCTCCGCCAGTGGCTACCGTAGCCACCTTCATGCCAGACTCTTTCATCTTGTGCACTACAAATTTATACATTTCGGTGCCTATTCCATTTCCTGAATAGTCGGGATGTACAGCATTAAGACCGATTTCGCCTACCTTTGAGTCATGATTTAGCTGCATTGACACGAAGCCCACGACTTTACCGCTTGACTCGGCAACAAAAATTTGCCAAACCGAATCGTGTGAAAACATAGAGCTTAGTATTTCACTTTGTCCATCGTCTTCCGGCTTTTGTGCAGATGCATATATCTCATCTCCTAAGATATTTTGGAATGACTCAAAGACGGGAGCAAATGCCTTTTGTCGTATATCTTCAAGTGTCGGAAGATCGCTAGTATTAGCTATGCGAATTCTAATCACAGGCTTCATTATCTTTCCTGATTTTTTAATGGTCTAACGGTTTTGGTCAGCGGTGGCCGAAACTTCTCGTACAATCCAAACAGCTTTAGATCAGCCCTCTGCAGCAGCGAGAAATTCAAGCAACTTCTCAGAGAACGCATGCGGTGCCTCTAAGTGAGGAGAATGGCCTACACCAGGGAAGTAAAACAATTCACAATCACCCAGTGCTCCGACGAGTCTTTGGGAGCCTTCATGTATTCGCGATGCGTCTCGATCCCCCAACAACACCAAAGTCCTGCATTCTAGATCGCTGATCCAGTCTTTCGATCCAGGCCACGATAGGAGTCCATCCCAAGCGAACCTCAGCACCGTAGGCCCCATTTGTGCGGCTCTCTCTTTAGAAATCTCCACTAGATGGGGAGGAATGTACGGACCCACGCCACCCGGTTCATCGTGGTCGCCAAACCAATCTGTAGTGCTTACCAAAGACAGAGAAGCGACAGTACCCCGCCGTGCACGCGCGTATTCCTGAACGATAGCGCCGCCTATGGAATGGCCGACTAAATGCAACTTGCTTAGTTTGAGATGCTCGACCACAGATATCAGGTCTTCGACCATTTCCGGTACTGTATACGCAGCGTCATCGCTCGTGATGAAGCTCTCTCCGTGGCCTCTATTGTCTAGAACCACAGCGGAATAGCGAGGCACTAGCGCATCAACTTGTGCCGCCCAATCTTCGCTACGACCACCATACCCATGAACAAATACAACCGGGGTTCCAGTACCTTCGTAGAGGTTATATTGGATTGTAGAATTTGCTAGAAGAAGCTTTGGCATCAATGCGACCACTATTAACGACACGAATGGTACTAGAAAGACCTACAATTGAGCTGCCGCTTAACTATGCGTTATCCAAAAACTGTCTGGATAATACCTTGCACCCCAGAATTATCCAGACAGCTTCAGCAAGTTTTCAATATGGGGCTTTTGTCAGATTGCAAGATAAGAATGTTAGTCAAATAACAATTTGGCACTATCAATACAGTCAATCTTGGTAACTGGGATAGCGATCGCACATTTCGTCCAAGCTCCCTGGCACTGAAGTACCCCTCTAGCAAGAATCACCTTATGATGAAGGAAGGATTTTCTGCCGCCAAAGCAAATCGTTTTCACTTGTTATCGTAATCAAGCCCTTATGACTGCTCTACTAACCAACGCCCTCGAAACACAATATTGGACCTGGCGAGGGCATCGTATTTGCCATACCGTTCAGGGTGCTGGCTTACCCCTTGTACTAGTCCATGGCTTTGGTGCGTCGGTAGGACATTGGCGTAAAAATATTCCTGTCCTAGCTGAAGCGGGTTATCAGGTACATGCGCTGGATCTATTAGGCTTTGGTGCATCGGATAAACCTGCCCTCGATTACACCCTTGAAATTTGGGAATCATTGCTGCAGGACTACTGGCAAGAGCACATTGGACGACCGGCGGTCTTTGTTGGCAACTCCATTGGTGGCCTGATTACCCTGATGATGCTGGCCAACTCGCCAGACATGGCGCGGGGGGGAGTCCTCCTCAACTGCGCTGGTGGCCTGAACCATCGTCCAGAAGAACTGAACTTACCCCTGCGGGTCGTGATGGGGACATTTTCAAAGCTTGTAGGTTCTGACTTGCTGGGGCCGTTTGTATTTAATGAAGTGCGGCGTAAGTTTCGGATTCGAGGCTCCCTAAAGCAGGTCTATCGCAACCGCGAAGCTATTACCGATGAACTGGTTGATATACTACATCGCCCTTCCTGCGACCCAGGTGCTCAAAAAGTGTTTGCCTCGATTGTGACTGCGCCTCCTGGGCCAAAGCCGGGCGAGCTGTTACCCAAAATTCAGCAGCCCCTGTTGGTGCTCTGGGGAGAAAACGACCCCTGGACTCCAATTCAAGGAGCCACCATATACAAGACCCTAAGCGAGTCCCCCAACGCCCAGCCACCAACGACGTTTCAATCCATTCCTGAGACTGGACATTGTCCCCATGATGAACGTCCGAAGGTGGTCAATCAAGCCATCTTGGATTGGCTCGGATCTGACTTTGCTCAGTCTGCTCAATAGAGTTGGTGCAGGACTTAAGCCATTCAACGCCCTTAAAGCGCTAGGGTATTTGTCCAATATTCACTAGACGACAGGCTCTCAGGAATTTGCCCTGTATCGTACATCCAGGTTTGCAGACGCTCATAGTAATCTGCACTCATGGAAAAGTCGTGGGTAAAACAGGAGATTGTTGCATCGTAGATGGCTTGTCCGATCTGATCGCCAGCATAGGCTCCGGTTCGCTGGTCGTAAATAGCTTGGGCTGCTTTAGGCTGCTGGTGAATAAAATCAATTCCCCGCCGTAGCACCTTCAAAAATGCCTGCAGGTCCTGTTGTCGCCGTTGCAACAATTCGGGCGTTGCAATCAGAATCAGCTGGCAAAAATCCGGCACACCCCAATCTTTGAGGGCAAAAAACTGGGCATCATAGCCCCGCTGTCGTGCTTCAATCACTTCAAAGTTGTAGAACACCAGCGTTGCCAGATCGGCCTTGTCCTCAACCAGTGCATCGGTATGCATAAAACCATTATCGACTGAGGTGATGGCATCATCAGTAAAGGCACCGCCATCGGCCTCAATCATGGTTTTGGCGATAGCCCGCCCCAACGCAGACGGGGCACCCGGATACTGTATGCGCTTGCCCGCCATATCTTTTGGCCGCTCAATGCCACGTCCCGTAAAGTACATGACGCCACCATTAGTATGCAAAAAGCGAGCCCAGCCCACCACTGCATGGCCTTTACCTCGGTCTTCTACCAGATGAACCGGCTCGGTAACTGCGATATCCAAGTTTCCAGCTTGAAGTTCTGCGATCGCATCCACATGTTCTGAGGGTTCAACCAGTTCTAAATCCAAACCAACGTCCGCAAACCATCCTTGCTCAAGACCCACCAACAGAGGCACATGATCCGGATTTAAAAACCACTCCAAACCCAAACGTAATTTAGCCATTAGCTACCTAACAATTAACGTCAGAAAGTCGCCCAGATCGAGCTAAAATCAGCTCACTTATACAATCTCCATCTACATTGTTCCTCGTAGCGTCATAGAAGCATGGCGTGCCTATGCCTGCACCCAGCTGGTGGCCAAGAAACGATCGATATCGGCTTTGAAGTCTGCCAAGCAGCTTTCATCAAGATAAAACATGTGACCGGCCTCGTAGCATTTGACTTGAATATTATCTCTAAGTGTGGCGTCGAGATTCATATGGGACAGGGTGTAGTCTGTGGCAAAGTGGGGCGTGGCTAAATCGTAATAGCCCTGGGCGACAAAGACTTTCATAAAGGGATTTTTTGCGATCGCTTCTCGCAAAGCCGCTGCCGTGGTCGGTAGCTCGCCATTTTCCCATTTCCAGGCTTGATTTACAGTCCAACTGAGGACTTCATAGCTGAGATCGGTTTCGATGCCAAGGCTGCGGCGCACGTAATCATTAAATGTAGTCGTAAACGGTGGTTGGATAGCGTAAGCAGCCGGATCAAAGTCAGGGTACTCGGTAACGGCAAGGGCTTCAATGCCTGTGTAGCGTGCGTCAAAGCGACCGATACTACGTTTTTCAGGGCGGAGTAATTCCTTACAAAACCGAGAAATATTGACCCGTAGATTCGAGCCCAGGACAAACTCCACATCCACACCAATATAGCGGGCAAGAGTGGTAGCAATGGTTTGCCGCTCGCTTTCTGGCAACCGATCGCCTTGCATTAAGGCTAGGGTTAGCTCACGCTCTGACCAGGTTTCGACTTCCTTTAAGACATCCGTTAGCGATCGCTGTTGGAGTTCGGGGACGAGTTTTTTGTGATACCAGGCGGCGGCTGTATAGGTGGGGACAAATAGCGGGAAAGGCAAATCGTCACCGCGTCCAAAAAAGACTGGCCGCAAATCCATCGCATTGGAAATGAGAACAATCCCATTAAAACTAATGCCAAGATCGATCAAATGGCTGGCAAGGCCCGCAGCACGAGTGGTGCCATAGCTTTCTCCGGCCAAATAGAGCGGTGACGTCCAGCGCTCATAGCGCGTTAAATACAACCGAATAAATTCACCGACAGAGTGAATATCGCCCTCATAGCTCCAGAATTTCTTATCTTTGTCTTTGTTGATCGCCCGGCTAAAGCCCGTGCCCACCGGATCGATAAAGACCAAATCGGCACGGTCGAGCCAGGTGTAGGCATTGGTTTGCAGGCGATAGGGCGGGGGCGGCTGAAAGCCATTTGGGTCCATCACTATGCGCTGGGGGCCAAGGGCACCTATGTGCAGCCACACCGATGAAGATCCTGGACCGCCATTAAAGACAAAAATCAGCGGTCGGGGAGCACTTGCGACCGTAAGGGTGTAAGCCGTGAAGAAAATCTCGGCTTCGGTTTCACCAAATTCATCCTTAAGAGGAATCGAACCTGCATGGGTGGTGTATTCCAGGGTTTTATCAGGCAGCGCTAACTCCTGCTGCCGTTCTAAGGGCTCGATTCCGAGGAGCTGACGCTTCTTTTCCTTTTTTTCTGGGGATTTTCCGGCTTCTGAGGTTCCGTTGGCGTTGGAGGAGTCTTGTGTAGACATAGTGATGTTGAAGGTTTGGGGCGTCACAGGGTCGGAAATGAGCGGCGCGCATCAGTCTCAATCATATTCTCGGGGCTGATGCGCGGGATAAAAATGCTGGCACCCACGCCACAACTAGATCCGGTGATACTAGCAACTTTATCCTTTAGCAGCATGCAGACGAATAGGATCTACGACTTATTTTGACACTTCTCAGCATCATTCGTTTGGTCGTCCAATATCACCACTTAAAGGACCAAAACTTCTGAAACCCCGTTACCAGCCCCCATAAAATCTGAATAAACCAGGGTGCTCCTGCATCAATTTGTTTATCTATTTTGTGCTGATCCTCTGTGCGCTCAAACTTCCAGTAGCTACTGAT
>JBCCJR010000055.1:0-17898 GCA_039045805.1 Cyanobacteria bacterium P01_C01_bin.118 | reverse complement strand
TGCCAGAATACCGTCGCCAGAGCGTTGGCAATCTGGACATTGACATTGGTGGATGGCTTGGCTAGACATTGTCACTCTGTGGTCGAAAGGGGGCCTAAATTCTAGCTTAAAAATATGAAATTATTTTTGCACGCCCACTTATCCTTGCGAGAGTAGGAAATAAATACATCTGTCATGGTAGAGCTATAAGGGATAACGATTGACCTATTTTTCTACACTGAAAGTAATCATGCTTTCTGGATCTTAGAAGATTTACGGCTTATTGCAAGCGTTCCAGTACCTCAGGAGTAAAGGGGTTTTCATCCGATTTAAGGAACTCAATCCACTGTTGGCGTTGCGATCTCGCTTCCTCATCATTCGAGTGCTTAATATAGAACTCAAAATCAGCGATCGCACTGTCAAAATCTCCCGTTAGCGCCTTCGCCAATCCACGCGCATTCCGCATATTGCTATTTTGTGGGGCCAGTACTACAGACCTTTCGCAGGCGGCTAACACCTGTTGAGCATAGCCCCATAAACTACCCTGCCAACACAGCTGATCCCAGGTATCGGCTGTGATAGTCACCTCAGGATCAATGGCTTGCGCTTTTTCAAAGGCTGCGATCGCGGCTTCAATCTTCCTCTGGTCGATCAATTCCTTTCCACTTGCCAGTAAATTATTAACAGCCAGCTCTTGCGCTTTTGTAGTTGGCTCTATTTCAAGTGTGGGGTCAATGGTTTTAGCTTGCAAAAATGCTGTTTCGGCAGTGGCCGCATCACCCGCTTCGGCAGACTCTAGCCCTTTTTGCATTAACGCCAACACGGCAATGCGTTTCACTTCTTGTTCTGGATCGAGATCAAGGCGAGTATCCAGTTCTAAAGCTTGTTGATAGGTGGTGATTGCCACATCAACGTCACCGGTTTGTGCCAGAGCTTCAGCCTCACCGATCCGGGTGAACTGTTGGGCACGAATGCGAGGTTCAATGGCTAAATCTGCATCCCACGCCTGAGCTGTGCGATAGTTTGCGATCGCTTGCTGCGAATCCCCGGCCTTAGCTAACAAATCTCCCTGCTCGACCAGGTGGGGAGCTGCCTGTTTAAGCTGTTTAGGACTGTGGCAGCTTTCAAGATCCATCAACACATCCGGATGAATCCTCAGGTAGTCTGCCAACCATTCACACCCCTGCGTCAACAGATCATCGAGGGTTTGTACAACCTGCCATACCTTGGCTTCACCATCAGCCGTGGTGGTAACCAGGTGTTTCCCATCCGGGCTAAAGTTGACGCTGGTGAGCAAGTTATCATGCACCTTAAATTCGCTAATCAGGTTGCCCTTTGAATCCCACAAGCGAGCGTAACCGTCTGACGTCCCCGTCGCAATAGATTGGCCATCGGGGCTAAATTCTATCGTCCAAACTCGACCATGGTGCTTTTGAAAGGAACGAATTATTTCGCCCTGCATGTTCCAGAATTTCACCGTGCTGTCGTCAGAGCCTGTAACCAGCATCGTGCCATCGGGACTAAAATCAATGCCATTAACTCCATCGGCATGGCCTTGAAACTCCATCAGTAAGTTGCCCTCTAGATCCCAAAGACGAGCTAGACTGTCCTCTGAAGCAGTGGCAAAGGATTGACCGTCGGGGCTAAAGGCCACATCCCGAATTTCTTCATTGTCGTGGGCAACAGTGGCTAAGACATTGCCCTCCAAATCCCAGATCTTAGCCGTGGCATCTAGCGAGCCGCTGACGCCATACTGACCGTTAGGGCTAATCGCTAATCCCAGAACCCGGCTGGTATGCAGCCTAAAACTATTGATAAGAGTACCGTCTGTATCCCAAAGTTGTACATTTCCCTGATGAGTAGACGTTACAATAGAGTCTCCATCGGGTCTAAAGACAACATTGTTGAAGTTTTCGTCGGGCAGTTCTAGTCTTTGAACTTCTTGACCCGATAGATCCCAGATGCGAGTAGTACCGTCGACGGACGCTGTAGCAATGTGGTTACCATCAGAACGGATATCCGCATTCCACAGAACTCCTGTGTGTCTCTCCAATTCAACAACTTCTTTCCCCTTCAATGACCAGACTCTCACTTGTCCATCGTCTGCTGTAGTGATGAGCATATGGCCATCGGGACTAAATCCTACGCTATTGATCGTTCCGGCATGGCCTGAAAAACTTTGAATGATATTACCTTCCAAATCCCAGAGTTTGGCGATTCCACCTGAAGAAGCCGCCACAAATTGCTGCCCATCGGGATGAAAGTCGAGACCTAAAACCCATCCCTGTAAATAGTCGATGATTGTCGATTCTCCGGTATTTAAATCCCATAGTCGAACAGATTCATCGGCTGAACCGGAAATCAGGAAGTCACCATTGGGGCTAAACTTCACACTTTTCACAAACCTGTCATGCCCTTCTAGAATGTTGACATTATTGTCGCGAGCATTCCACAGCTCAACAGTGCCGTTACTGGAAGCACTAGCCAGTATAGGTTTCTCAGGATGCCAGTCAATGCGGTTCACCGCTTTAGCCTTAAGCGTTGTGAGTGGCGTGCCTGAGCGATCGAGCACCAAAATGTTATCTTGTTCCCAACCAGAGATGGCGATGTATTCTCCATCTGGGCTAAATAGGATTCTGCCGGTGATTCCAGAAGGATGTTCTAGTGTTTTGACAAGGGTGCCAGTAGCGTCAAAGAGGCGAAATACATCAGAAGTCGTACCAAGCCCTTGACCATCCGGACTAAAATCCGCTTGCCAAATTTTACTAAAGTGTCCATGGATTTGTTGAGTATCAATTCCCTGGGGAGTTTTTAGCATGACTTTGCCATCTACCCCCGTGATGACAAGAGTATTCCCATCGGGACTAAACTTGGCCGAAAGAACTTCACCTGGAACGGCTTCGGGACCGTTGGTAAATGCATTTTTTTGAGAAATCTGATCCAAAATCTGCTGGAGTACCCTAGGTGCACTCTGAGGGACATATTCACGCAGCGGCTTATCTCCACCGCTCGTCAAATTTTTCAGGTTTTCAGCCGCTTTCATGGCCTGCAGCAATGCGTCTAGCTGCTGATATTCAAATTGCTGCAAAGCATTAATGCTATCTTGTTCAATCAGCGCCAGCTTATGGTTGCGGTATGCATTACGTTGAGTAAAAATACCAATCACGGTTGCAATGGCGATTGTCCCTGCCAATACCCCAGCACCAGTCCGCACCAGTCGCTTTGCCTTTTCTCCCGCTGCCGTCAAACGCTGCCGGGCATCTTCCACCTCTCGGCTTTTGGTAACGTAGTTCTTGTGTTGTTCTGTTGGCAAAGGTTCATGTAGCACAGACGTTGCTTCGCTCAGCCATTTTTCGGCATCTCCCAAGTCACTACCCCGCAGCAGAAAGTCATCACTCCGATGCTTTTTTTCCCATTCCAAAGCTCGGACCAGCAGCCGCGTATGGGTCTTCACATGGGACAGATCCGTATTTAGCGTCTCCACTAAAGAGGCAAACGCTTGGCCAAAATCATTATCTTCTTTGAAAAATAGCCAGTTGTGTTTACCTAATGCCGGACGTACTAGGGACATATCAAATCCCTCTCGGTACACAATCGGCAGCAATCGCTTATTGTTTTCCACCGCATGGTCAATCTCCTGGCCACACACATTAGACGCAATCGAGTCTGGACTGATCACAAATATAAACGTATCCGCCCCTTCAATCCCCGCCTTAATTTCCTCCCACCAGTCTGCTGTTAGGGGAATATTTTCCCAATCCACCCAGGCATCGTATTTACTATTGGCCAGTGCCTGGTTGAGAACCTGAACAAAGGCTTTATCTTTGCGGGAATAGGAGATAAATACGTCGGTCATGGTAAAGACTCTGGGTATGTCGAGATAGGCTGCAATGGAAAATATAGTTCTTGCGTGGTTACCATACAAACCTTTCGCAGGTTTGGCGTGCCCTGCGGGCTACATCAGTTTTTGGCTCCAACAAAATCGAGTGACTGTGTAGTCGCTTGCAAGCATCAGTTAGCAGCCCTTGTGATGTAGTATCCACTTGCCAAAGCTTAACACTGTCACTTCCGCCGCCAATGGCAATTGTTTTACCGTCAGGACTGAAAGCAAGTGACCATACTGAGCTGGCATCTCCTTGAAAGGGTTTTCCAAACGGTTTACCAGTTACGATGTCCCATAGGCGAACATCACCGAGACCAAAACCTACTGCCAAAGTTTTGCTATCAGGGCTAAAAGCAACGGCGTTAATAAAATTGGTCTGGCCTTCAATCAACGTTTTTACCAGTTTACCGGTCGCCGCATCCCATAATAGTAACTTTCGGTCACGATCAAAGCTTGTAAACGTTTTGCCATCTGGGCTAAACACGACAGAAATTACAGCGTTGGTGTGCTCCGTGAGAGGAGGCTGTTTCAAATTACCAGTGGTGGGGTCCCATAGCCTTATAGTGTGGTCAGCACTGCTTGTTGCTAACGTTTTACCATCTGGGCTAAATGCTACAGAAATTACAGCGCTGGTGTGGCCTACTAAGGGAGGCTTGATAACGGTACCGTCAGCCGTACTCCATAACCGGATAGTCTTATCAGAGCTGGCCGTAGCTAGGATCTCACCGTCAGGGCTAAACTTGAGTGCATGTATTGTTTCAGTATGGCCTTTAAGGGGAGGAAACAGTAGTTTGCCTGTGGAAGGTTCCCATACGCGTACTGTTTGGTCTATACCACCTGTAGCTAGCATTTCACCATTGGGGGCGAAGGCAACCGTATCAATCCGGTCAGTGTGACCTGCTAACGGTTGACCGATGAGTTCTCCAGTCGCTAAATCCCACAGTTTTAAGGTTTTATCGCTGCCTCCGGAGGCTAAAGTAGTTCCATCCGTTGGGTTGAAAGCGACAGCAAGAACTCCGTCAACGTGTCCTGCGAGAGAATGACTGGCAAGCTCAGTCATTCCCAATGAAACATCCCAAAGGCGCACTGTACTGTCATGGCTGCTTGAAATCAGCGTCTTGCTGTCAGTGGAAAATTTAAGGTCAGTGATTCTGTCTGAATGCCCTTCCAAAGGTTTTTCAATTGATTCACCTGTGGCGATTTCCCACAAACGTATTGTCTTGTCAACGCTTGCAGACGCTAGCATTTTACCGTTAGGACTGATAGTGATTTTTAACACCCTATCGGTATGCCCTTCTAAGGGTTCTCCAATAGGCTGCGCTGTAGCTACATCCCATAGCCTGATAGTTTTATCATTACTACCGGTGGCTAATAATTTTCCGTCAGGGCTAAAAGTAACAGCTTGAACAAAACTAGTATGGCCTACTAATGGATTACCAATGGCTTGACCAGTATCTACTCGCCATAGCTTTACAGTTTGGTCTGTGCTGGCTGTAGCTAAAATCTCACCATCAGGACTAAAAGCGACCTTATATTCTTCCAAAAGTTGACTGACTAAGCGGCCTGTTGCGACTTCCCAGAGTCTAACTGTCTCATCAACACTGCTTGTAGCTAGAGTTTTACCATCAGGACTGAAGGCTACTGAAGTTATCTCATTTTTGTGGCCTTCTAATGGCAAGCCTATCTGTTCCGCAGTCGTTACATCCCATAGCCTTACGGTATTGTCTGGTTGATGACTACCTGTAGCGAGTATTTTTCCGTCAGGGCTAAATGTTGCTGCTGTAACCCAGCCAGTGTGCCCGTCAAATGCTTTCTCAAGGATTTGACGGGTAGCTAAGTTTAGGATTCTTGTCTTTTTATCAGTAGTGCCAATAGCAACTGTTTTGCCATCGGGACTAACTGCCAGAGAACTGACAAGATCAGGCATCTGAAAGTGGTCACGCTCTACAGATACATTTTGAATCGATTGAAATAAACCATCGTGAACTGAATGAGGTGTCTGAAAATCAGGAAATTGCACTAACTTGGATTGACTGAGTCCATAGGCTGAGATCGCATTCACTAGTGCTTCCACTGGCTGCACTGGATTAGGCGACAATGCTTTTGAAGTTGTTGCCAACTGCTCTACCTGTTGGCGCTGACTGTGCTGTAGCTGTTTTAGGGCAAAACCTGTGGATGCCAGGGACAATAAACCTCCTATCAGAGTCACAATGGTCATCCTTTGAGCAGCTTTGCGGGCTTTACGTTCTTGCTCTAACTCTCTCTGTCTTTGTTCCTCTACCTGTCGAGCAAGCTGATCTCGGAATTCTACACTAGCTGCGACATACTCACGTTGCGCCAACGTTAGTCTAGGTTCTTTATCAGCACTGATTGTAATCCAACCTAGGATGACTTCCAGCTGACTGCCCCGTAACAAAAGGTCGGGATTATGGTCTTTGTACTGCCACTCCAACGCCTTCACCAACAGTTGTGTGTGGGTCTTCACATGAGATAAATCTGTATTGAGCGTTTTCACCAAGGAAGCAAACGCCTGATCGAAATCATTATCTTCCTTAAAAAATAGCCAGTTGTGTTTACCCAACGCTGAACGCACCAGGGATTTGTCAAAGCCCTCACGGTAAACAATCGGCAGCAACCGCTTATTGTTTTCCACCGCATGGTCAATTTCCTGACCACACACCTTAGACTCAATCGAGTCAGGACTAATCACAAAAATAAACGTATCCGCCCCTTCGATCCCGGCCTTAATTTCTTCCCACCAATCAGCCGTGAGGGGAATATTTTCCCAATCCACCCAGGCATCGTATTTACTATTGGCCAGAGCCTGATTCAACACCTGCACAAATTGCTCGTCTTTCCGGGAGTAGGAAATAAAAACGTCAGTCATAGTTAGTGCTGTCAAATCAACCTGGAAGGTATTTCAACGCAACTTGATATGATTCCGCAATCATTCCAACCTAATGCCCTAAAGGCTTTCTAAAACCTTAGGTGTAAAGGGATTCTCCCCCGTTTTGAGTTGCTGGATCCACTGTTGACGCTGTCGTTTGTCAGCATCATTGGATGTGTTTTCAACGAAGAACTGAAAGTCTGCGATCGCTCCTGATACATCACCAATCAATGCTCTAGCAAGTCCTCGGCTGTCGCGGATGCGATGGTTTTGCGGCGCTGCTACTACAGCTTGATTACAAATAGTGATGACAGTTTTAGCAGCCCCCTTTAGACTGCCTTGCCAACACAACTTGTTCAACAGGGCACTATCTCCAAAGACATTAGGATATAGCTTTTTAGCTTGGTTAAAGGCGGTCAATATTTCCAAAAATTGCTTTTGATCAAGGGCATTATTAGCCTGAGCAATTTGGGCTTCGGCAGCCAATCGCGGGGCAAGAGACTTGGGCACAATCGCTAAATGTGGGGACTGTATTTTCGCCGCTTGAAATTGTGCGATCGCAGCTTCTATGTCCCCTTGTTTAGCCAGCATTTTCCCCTCAGCAATGAGACGATTGACCTCCGCTTCTAAAGCTTGTTGCTGGGCAAGCTCCTTGGGTTCGAAAATCAAATATTGATCCAGTACTTTAGCAGCCTGGTACTTTTCAGTAGCTGCTTCTATATCCCCTTCACTGGCTAAGCGATCGCCTTCTTCTAATAGGTGATGGGCCTCTCCTTGCTCAATAAATCGGTTCACTTCATCCTGGGGATTTAAGTCCAAATCAGGATTCCACGCCAGGGCTTGTTGAAAGGTCTCGAAAGCTTCATCAGTGTTACCTTGACGTGCCTGCACAATCGCCTGATTGACCAAAACGGTGGCACTCTGTCTTAGCCGCTCCGGAGTTTGACATAGGGGTAACTCACTCAAAATCTCGGGATGACTCTGAAGAAAATCTTCAGACTTTTGACAACCAGCTTGTACCAACGTCTCCAAATCCAAGTTCCAGAGTAAGATTTTGCCATCACTGTATCCTGTTGCCAGGGTTTTGCCGTTCGGACTGAACTGCAGACTAAAGGGACGATTGCGTCCAGGGATGCTGAATGATTGAACAACCTGACCCTGACGATCAAAGAGCAGCGTCGATAGGCCACTGGTCAACGCCATCAGTTGTCCATTAGGACTGAACTGCATTGTATTAAGAGGGCCATCGATGCCAGCAAAGAAGGAAGACCGTTGATTACCAACTAAATCCCAAAACGCAAGGGTGCCATGCCAGCTAGCCGTCGCTAAGACTTCACCATCAGGACTAAATTGAAAATCTCTTACCTGAAAGCTACCACTAGTATTTAACGGGGTCAGGATATCCTGCTGCCAATGCCAAAGTAATACCGTTCGCTTAGTGTCTTCTCCAGTGGCGATCGCCAACACTGGTTCATGAGGGTGAAACCGAACAATATCTGCAAAGCCCGTTTCAAGAGAAAAGGTTTTCAGAACTTCTCCATTTTTTGACCAGAGCTGTAAGGTGCCATCCTGGCTGACAGAAGCCCAAAATTCTCCATCAGAGCTAACGCTAAGACTTTTAACTTCAGATGAATGCTCTTTCAGCGTAGACTGCAATTTTCCCTGAGCAGTCCAAACTTTGAGGGTTTTATCATCACTCACCGAGAGTAACTGTTCATGATGGGAGTCGAATTCAAGAGCATTTACCTGAGCATCATGGTTGTCCAGGGCTTTTAAGAGGGTACCATCGGCCTGCCATAGGCTAATGGTGCCATCGTAACTACTGGAAGCTAAGGTTTGCCCATCAGCTGCAAACCTCAAGCTACTAACAATATCATCGTGGCCGTCAATGATTTGATACAGAGAATTTTGTTGAGGCTGCCATAGCCGTATCGTGCCATCAAAGCTGGTGGAAACAATGCGTTGGCCATCGGTGCTAAAACTAGCATCGGTAATACGACTACTATGTCCCTCTAAACGCTCAAGTTCATTGCCTTCAATACTCCAGACTTTGACAGCCGTTATCACCGTGTTGCGCTCACCAGTAGCGACAGCTAGCCGTTTGCCATCAGGACTAAACTCAACGCCAAGCAAAATATTATCCGTTTCGACTGCTAACGTTTTTAGCAGTTCTCCTGCCATATTCCACAGCTTGACCTTACCGTCTGAACCCGCAGAAGCTAGCATTTGACCGTCGGGACTAAAGGCTACCCGATGCACCAAACCTACATCACCACGCCAGGTATTGAGCAAATTACCTGTTCGATCCCACAGTTTAATCATGCCGTCAGCCCCAGACGAGGCTAGCAGGGTACCATCAGGGTTAAACTTGACGTCCGAAGCAAAGGAATCGTGAGTTCCCAGTAAAGACTGAATCGTACCGTCACGGTTCCACAATGCTACTGTCCCATCCCAAGCCGATGAAGCAATGGTTTGACCGTCAGGGCTAAAGCTCAGGGCTGTAACAGTATCAGTGTGACCTGGAAAATGTTGCAGCTCTTGCCCCTGTAAATTAAAAAGCTTGATGGTATTTTCAACCGAGACGGCCAAGGTTTGCCCATCAGGGCTAAAGGTTAAATCAACTACCCGTTCGCCCTGTTTTCCCTCAATGGTCATAATGAGTTGCCCCTGGTCTTGCCAGAGTCTAACGGCACCATCCCATCCAGCAGTGGCAAATAAATCCCCATTAGGACTAAACGCAACAGCTTCGACCCAATGGGCATGATCGGATAAACGGTTTTGTTCTTGAGTATTTGAGATTGCCTGGTGCAGCGTTCCTGCCACTTTATAGGTCAGTGCAGACTCTTGCGTATCAAGCTTATCGAGTTGATGCGCCGCCTTTAAACTCTCAATCAGCGCATCCAGCGGTTGTTCTGAGTCCAGTAGAGCATTTGCTGAAGAAATCAGAGCTTCGACCTCTGCCTTCACAGCATCCTGGCGTTGTGCCTCAGCTCGTCGAAATTGCTGAAATGTTACTGCACCTAACCCAACGGCAACAACTAAACCTCCCACGGCAGCAATCAGTGCCCGAGTGATTCGCTTACGCACAATTGCCTCGTGGTCTAGTTTGGCTTGCTGCTCAACTGTCGCCTGCTGTCGACTCGCATTGATGTAATCACGCTGTAGCTGCGTTGACCGGGGTTCTTTTTCTGCGTTCTGTGTCAGCCACTGGATGACTTCTTCCAGTTCTTGCCCCCTCAGGAGCAAATCGGTACGCTGTTTCTTTTTCTCCCATTCAAGGGCTTTGACCAGCAAACGAGTATGCTCTTTAACATGAGGAAGATCAGTGTTGAGAGCTTCTACCAGCGAGTGAAACGCCTGGTCAAAATCATTATCGTCTTTGAAAAATAGCCAGTTATGTTTACCCAAGGCCGGACGTACCAGGGACATTTCAAACCCCTCCCGGTACACAATCGGCAACAACCGCTTATTATTTTCCACCGCATGGTCAATCTCCTGACCACACACCTTAGAGGCAATTGAGTCTGGACTGATCACAAAGATAAACGTATCGGCCCCTTCGATCCCCGCTTTGATTTCCTCCCACCAGTCTGCCGTCAGAGGAATATTTTCCCAATCCACCCAGGCATCGTACTTACTATTGACCAGGGCTTGATTGAGCACCTGCACAAAAGCCTTGTCTTTGCGGGAGTAGGAAATAAAAACGTCAGTCATAGTAAGGACTATCCAATCGACCTGAAGGTTGTTTCAGTAGTATTTTCTGTAATTCCGCAATCATGCCAAACTCAGTGATGAGAGGTTGACCAAATTCTAAGGTTTAAATGGATTTTCCCCAGCCTGGAGGGCATCAATCCACTCTTGAGCTTTGGACGCACGCTCACTGAATCCTGACTTAATGTAATCACGGTAGGTTTGGAAATCTGAAATCGCCCCTTTGATATCGCCCTTCGCAGCGCGAATAATACCCTGACTATCGAGACTACTTTGAGCACCAGGATTCAGGGAAACTTCGTTTTCGCAGGCAAACAGCACTGCCTCAACCTGCTGTTTGACCGTGCCAAACCAACAGAGTATGTCCCAATCCTGAGCCGTGATTTCGAGTTCGGGATCATCCGCTTGGGCCATTTGGTAACTCTTGATAGCAGCTTCGACGTCGCCCTCCTGAACTTGGTTCTGCCCTTCAACAATAAGTTGAGGGGCAGAAAATTTACGAGCGACTTGTACTGGCTCCGTTTCAATCACTACTGTCTCAGGGTTTAAGTCAAGACTGGGGACAAGCTCAAGGGCTTTTTGATAAAAAGAGATTGCTTTTTCACTATCGCCATAGCGGGCCAGATTCTCCGCCTGGTCACGCTGAGCGATCGCAACAAGGTAAGTGGCAACAGATTGAGTCTCCTGGTCTAACTCGGGGGTATCGGGGCGAAGGTCGAGAGCGGGATTATGGTCAAGGGCCTGTTGTAGTATCGCGGTGACTGCATCCTGGTCGTCTGGTGTTTGGGCCTGGGTTTGGGCTTGGTAAACCAGTGCGATCGCAGCTCTTTTTTCCGGCACAACCTGTAAGCTGGGATCCCACCGCTGTGCCTGCTGAAACTTCTCAACTGCCTCGTCAAAATCACCCGTTTTCGCTAGCGCATCACCCTGGGCAAGCAATGCGGGAGCTGCGGCCACGATCACCTGATCATTTTGGCAAACCTCCAGCTCTATCAATGCATCTGGATGAATGGTGAGATACTCCGTCAACCAATCGCAGCCCTGCGCCATCAGAGTATCTAAGCTAAAATTCCACAACTTAGCCGTACCATCTCGACTGGCAGAAGCAATTGTTCGCCCGTCCGGACTGAAATCAAGATCAACAGCCCAGTCCTGATGACCTTCCAGCGTAGTAATTAGCTTGCCATCCAATTGCCAGAGCCGAACAGTGTTGTCCTCACCCACAGATGCCAGGATATTGCCATCTGGACTAAATTGAACCTTGATAGCATCATCTCGATGTCCCCTCAGGGTTTGCTGTAGCTTTCCGTCTAAGGTCCACAATTTAATCGTATTGTCCTCACCTGCAGAGACTAACAGCTGACCATCGGGACTGACCCGCAAACCATAGATACCCGACGTATGGGCTTGCCAGCTTTTGAGCAAGGTACCATCCGTTTGCCAAGTTTGGATTTTGCCTTGCCAACCACCGGTAATGGCGGTTTTACTGTCAGGCGTAAACTGCACCCCATAAAGAAATTCAGAATGCCCATCTAATGTTGCGACTAAAGTGCCATCAGTACGCCAGAGTTTGGCCATCACAGGTCGATTTCGGGTTCTCGTAAACTCTCCTGTCATAAACAATTCATCGTTGGGGCTGAATGCCATTGATGTAATTGAAGAAAGATGACCATCTAGGCTAGCGATAAGTTCACCTTTTATGTTCCAAAGATTCACCGTACGGTCTTCCCCAGCCGAAGCGAGCATTTGACCATCGGGGCTGAACTTGACCTGATAAACTACCCCACGATGCTTCTCTAGGGTAGTCAGCAATTCTCCCTTACGATTCCAAAGTTTGACAGTACCATCAAAACTTGCTGAAGCCAGAGTTTGACCGTCAGGACTAAGTTCCAAGGTCCAAACCGGGTCTTTGTGGCCCTCTAAGGAATGTAACAATTGACCATTTTTATCCCAAAGTTTGACCGTTGAATCTTCACTTGCAGTGGCAATAATTTCTCCGTCAGGGCTAAATCTGACTGCCCGCACCGCTTGTGTCGGGTCATGCTCCGCCAGGGTCAGAGCAACTGAATTTTGTGCTTGCCATATCCGCAATGTGCTATCGGCACTTGCAGAGACAATGTTCTTATTATCTGGGCTAAAATCAACGTCTAAAATCCATCCATTGTGGCCTGAAAGTGTTTGAATGAGGTCTCCATCACGTTTCCACAACTTCAGCGTGTTGTCGCCGCTGGCGGACACCAACGTTTCTCCATCGGGGCTAAACTCAATGGCCGTAACTAAATTGCGATGACCTTCTAAGGTGGTAATTAAAGTGCCATCCAGATTCCACAGGCGGATAGTCTTGTCGAGGCGCTCCCCAGTTGAGGCCAATACCTGACCGTCGGGACTAAAGGTAAAATCCCAACCGATATCAGTATGATCGTCAAGTGTGGATATCAAGGAGCCATCTGAAGAACGCCATAGCTTTAGCGTGTTGTCAAAGCTGGCGGTGGCAATGGTGTTGCCATCGGGGCTGTAGCGGACTCGAAAGATGCTGTTGCCATGACCATTCAATGTTTGTCGCAAAGTGCCATCCAAATTCCAGAGTTTAGCTGTCCCATCTTGACTGGCCGTGATTACAGTCTTACCATCGGGACTGAATTGAACATCTGTAAGCGGAGCCGAATGACCTTCTAGCGTCGTTAACAGAGTTCCATCAGCTCGCCACAGTTTAGCGGTCTGATCTGCGCTGGCAGTGGCGAGCTGATCATCATCAATAGGGCTAAAGACAACAGCTCGCACATTAGCTTGATGCCCTTCTAGAGATTGGTAGCCTTGCCCGTTAATTTCCCAAAGACGCACAGTGCCATCGTTACCAGCAGTAGCAAGCGTCTGTTCATCAGGGCTGAACTGAATAGCGCTGTAGAGAAAGTTATACCCCTGAACAAACTCGTAATCTTCCAACGTACGAAGCAAACGACCGTCTGCTTGCCACAGTTTGACCGTACCATCCTCACTGCCAGAGGCAATCAACTGACCATCGGGGCTAATCTTCAGGGTAAGAACCGTATTCTCATGTCCGTCCAGACGATTGCGCGCCGTCATACCATAAACGGCCTGTTGTAGAGCGGCCAATACCTGATAGCGAGTTTCCGAAGTAATCTTATTACCGAAGGTTTGTACCTGGTGGCCAATTGCCAGACTCTTTTTAAGGGCCTCTATCTGTAAACCCGAAGCCTGTAGATTTTTTGCTTCTAGGCTTTTGACTACAATTTCGGCATTGATGCGGCCACGCTCGGCTTGCTGTTGTTGCTGAAACGCAAACAGGCCGAGTACAGCTGTGATCGCAAGCCCTGCGATCGCGGCAGCCAATCCAATCGTTGTTGCTTTACGGGCTCTTTTCTGACGCTCTAACTCTTCAGCTTGTTGGGCTTGTACGGCTTTGCGGCTGGCATTGACATAATCTCGCTGTAGTTGAGTCGATCTCGGCTCTTTTTCGGCATTATCAGCCAGCCACTGAAAAACCATATCTAGCTCTCGCCCCCGCAGCAGCAAGTCATCGGTGCGGTGTTTCTTATCCCACTCGATGGCTTTCACCAAGATCCGAGTATGCTCCCGTACATGATTTAAATCGGTATTCAGAGCCTTGACCAGGGATGAAAAAGCGTTGTCAAAGTCATCCGCTGCTCGAAAAAACAGCCAATTGTGTTTCCCTAAGGACGGACGTACCAGGGACATATCAAACCCTTCCCGGTACACAATCGGCAGCAACCGTTTATTGTTTTCTACCGCATGGTCAATCTCTTGACCACAGACCGTAGACGCAATCGAGTCAGGACTGATCACAAAGACAAACATATCCGCCCCTTCGATCCCCGCTTTGATTTCCTCCCACCAGTCTGCCGTTAGGGGAATATTTTCCCAATCCACCCAGGCATCGTATTTACTATTCGCCAGCGCCTGATTCAGCACCTGCACAAATTCCTTATCTTTCCGAGAGTAGGAAATAAATACGTCCGTCATAACCTATGAATGGCGGTAGAGTACTACAGTTTTCACTTACACCCACCATTATGACCTGCCTTGTTATGAATTTCAGACATTACAGAGTTTTCCTATTGACACCTGGAGGCAAAGGAGTAACATAGGCTACAGAAATAAATAACGTTCATCCTCTGTAGAGTCAAAGTCTGATTTACAAAGGACGGAAGTAGGGTCTTCTCCCCGAAGGAACGCGCCTCTTGTTTCAATGCATATTTCTAGGAGGCGATTCTCATGACACCTGAAGTTTTTATCATTACCAAGCTGTTTGCAGTGCTGACAATTTACTGCATCGTGTTTTGTCCGATTTTGTGTTGGGCGATTACAGGTTCAATGCCTGTTAAGCATCCTCCCGCCATGCGTGCGGTTAAAGGTCAATTACCGCGTTTGAGCTAACCTGCCGTCCCCCTCAATGAATTGAGTGAGATGAATGCTCTATTTAGGTTAGGGCTGTGGCTTTGCCTGGGTACAACTCTGTCGTTTGTCCTGTGTGCCAGACCCTATGGCAGCCCGGATGACGACAAATGTCAAAAGTACCCATCCTGTCAGCAGCCTTTAATTCACTGAGAATGTTGTGTTCCACGTCACGGGAAAGAAAGCAGGCTTTGTCTAAACTTTCTCACATAGATAACTATCTTTTTTCCCAGATGATGAGTTTGTTGTGAGGTAATTCTCCACAATTTGACAGGCATTTTCCATAAGCTGAGCTAACGTGAGGTCAGCCAGATTCCAAGCTATAACCTGCTCATCAGCACCTGCTGAAACCAGGTGCGTGCTGTCTGGACTAAATTCAATACTGCCAATTGAGTTAGTATGCCCCAGGAGTGAAATCATTGGTAGTAGCCTATCTTGGTCGATTCTCCATAAATGGATTGAGTGATCGGCATCAACGGTCACTAGCAGTTTTCCATCAGGACTAAACCGGACATGGATAATTGCCGTTTCACTAAAATGTTCATTTTTTAAGGTGCCGTTTATGGCCCAGAGGCGCAAAGTATTGTCATTACCACCAGAAGCCAGAAGCTGTTCCACCCTTGATAATATGCCATTGGGATTAGGACTAAAGCTTATGTCATTGACAATATCGTTGTGAGCCAGCGTAGTGAGTGCTTCACGCTCTAGATCCCAAAGGTAGACAGTTTGGTTTTGTGTTCTGATGGCAACATGCTGACCTGTGGGACTAAATTGAATGTCGCCAATAGTGAATGCTGTAACATTAGACAAGTCGAGCTCGGACATTCTTTTTAAGATCTTGCCTGCTGACGAAACCAGATAGACCTCTGAGTCACCGGCAACCAAGAGCATTGTTCCTGTGGCATTCATATCAACACTGGTGACCTGATGTGGATAATCCCAGGTTTCTAGAATAGTGCCATTCATGGTTTGTAGATGAATCTGGTTACCACTTGCGATCGCAATAATTTCCTCGCCCCTTTCGCCAGACTGACGCTGCAGGTTACCAAAGCTAAAGTCAGTCAGAGATTGCTCAAACTCTTGGATATTTACCAATTGGCCATCGGGTGTCCATAGTCGTAATGTCGCGCCTGTCATGGTAGCAACTCGACTACCATCAGCATTAAATTGGAGCTGATTCACTAGACCCTTATAAAGTGGGGAATCAAACAGATCCTCTCCTTTTCGCCATACCTGAATCGTGCGATCGCGACTAGCAAACACCAGGGTTTTTCCATCCGGGCTAAAAACGGCATCGACCATATCACGCTCTTGAGGAAACTGCTGATTCGTGTTGTTTTCTAAGTCCCACAGAGTAATTTGTTTGGCGCTACTTGCTGTTACAACTTGAGTGCCATCTGGGCTAAACCGAACGCTATTAACCCAATTCTCATGGACTAATGTGTCCCGTTTCGTACCTTTTAAGGTCCACAGGTGAACCGCTTGATCACCTGCAGATGCGATCAGTGGCTCTTGATTAGTATGGGGGGTGGGACGAAACCGGGCCATATTAACCCAATTTTGATCTGGGAAAGACTCTACCTTCTCACCTGCCAATGTCCACTGGTGAGCGGCTTGCTCAGTACTGGTCAAAACTGTTTTGCCATCAGGGCTAAATTCAACACTATTCACCCAATTTTCATGGGGAATGCGACGAATAATCTCACCATCTAGGGTCACTAATTGCACCAGCTGATAACTTGCGACTGCTAACATATCACCATCAGGATGGAACGCCACATCTTTTGTCTCATCCTCAAAGTCAAAACTGTTGATCAATGTTCCATCACGGTTCCAGAGCTTGACTGTTTTGTCAGCGCTAGTAGAGGCCAACATCTGACCATCGGGACTAAAGGTAACGCCTGTCACAGACTGTTGATGCTTATTGAGGGTACGCCTCAAATCGCCTTGCATATCCCATAGTCGAATAGTCTGGTCACGACTCGCTGAAGCAATAATCTGACCATTGGGACTAATGGCAAGGCGATTGACATCATTGGTATGCCCTGACAGTCGATTGTGTTCTCTCCACCCTTTCTCATAGACAGAAGCTTGTAGGGCAGTTAATACATTACTCCGTGTTTTTTGATTAACTCGACCCAGCTGTAGCCGGAGTTGTTGTCCAGCTCGCAATGCTTCCAGCAATCCATCAAAGGTCTGATCTGAGTTGGTAAGTGAAAGTGAATAGCGACTCAATGCGTTAATTTGGCTTTCCTGAACAATTTCTACTTGACTTTTTTGATCGAGGGCAAATGATGTGAGTCCAGCCATCATCACCCCCGCTCCAATGGCCCCAAGTGCGAGCCAGCGAGTTCGCCGTAGCTCCCGTCGCTGGCGCTCTTGTTCTTGCTTTCGCATGCGATCGCGCAGTTCTTGACTGGCCCGAATAAATGCGGCTTGTAAAGTTGTCGGAGTGGGTTGCTGGGCTGCAACAATAGCTTCCTGCAGCCAATTAATTGCCAGCTCAGCTTCATTGCCCCGTAAGAGAATATCTTCAATCTTATTTTTCTGCTCCCACTCTATTGCACGAACCAGCAGACGAGTGTGAGTTTTTACATACTCTAAATCTGTATTCAATGTTTCGACCAACTGCCGAAAGGCTATGTCAAATTCATCCTGATCTCGAAAAAATAGCCAGTTTGTTTTACTTAATGTCGGATGCACCAGCGCCATATCAAAGCCTTCTCGATAGACAATGGGCACCAGTCGCTTATTGCTTTCTACAGCATGGTCAATCTCTTGATCACATATTTCTGAAGCAATTGAGTCTGGACTGATCACAAAAATAAACGTATCTGCCCCTTCGATCCCCACTTTAATTTCTTCCCACCAGTCGGCAGTCAGGGGAATATTTTCCCAATCCACCCAGGCATCGTATTTACTACTAACCAGCGCCTGGTTGAGCACCTGGACAAAGGCTTTATCTTTGCGAGAATAGGAGATAAAAACATCCGTCATGGCTGTA
>JBCCJR010000054.1:0-18129 GCA_039045805.1 Cyanobacteria bacterium P01_C01_bin.118 | reverse complement strand
GCTGTCCGTGTCTGAATTTCCTTATTAGCAACCAAAAACCTTTTACATAAAGGCACTGACAGACATTTTGATGTGGAGATTCCAGGGCTGTCACAGTTAGATTAGAGTCTTTTTGTTCATCTGCCTCCCATAGCTTTATCAGTGTGTTAAGACGATGTGCTGAGAAAACGCCACTTCCCTAGATAGCTCTCTATAGAAAACCTGAAGGGGCATTGTCATTAACTACAACGACTCAAAATCAAAGAGAGTTTAACAATGGGTCTGGTCGAAAGACACGCTGCGAAACAATTTGAAACTGAAAAGTTACCCCAGCTTCAGGCTGACATTGATAATGTAACTGGCAACAGGTTAACTCACGGGGCAACTGCTCGATCTTGCAGCAGACAACTCAAAAACCATGTTAAGCCGACGCTATCGACCCCCATCTAACACCAAAAAGACGGACGACTAATGCCATATCCCTGAACAAAGTTGATATCAATAGCCTGTAGCTTAGCTAAGATTTCTTGGTTCTCCACTGACTCTGCAATCGTCTGTAATCCCATGACATTACCGACTCGATGGATAGATTCAACAATAGCTTGGGTTGTCGAATCGGACGCAATATCTTGAATAAAATCACCATCAATTTTAAGAAAATCCACCGGTAGTGCTTTTAAGTATGCAAAAGAGGACATCCCACTACCAAAATCATCTAGGGCAAAGCGACAGCCTAATTGGTTAAGCTCTCGAATAAATGAGGTCGCCCGCTCAAAGTCAGCAATGGCAGCAGTTTCAGTAATTTCAAAACAGATGCATTGCGGCGGCACCTGTACATTCTGAAATTCAGTATTCACAAATTCAAGAAACTGTTCATCGCTGAGGCTAGTACCAGACAAATTAATGCTGTAAAGGACATCCTCTGTGCCCTGTTGTAGCACCTGTTCTAGATGTCCTAAACAGGTTTTTACAATCCACCGATCCAATAATGGCATCAGGCCATAGCGTTCAGCCGCTGGGATAAACTCAGCCGGAGAGACTATTTGGTCTGAGTCATCTAACATGCGAACCAATACTTCATAAAACTCAGTCGCTTGATCCTGCGGAGACTGAGTTGGCATCATTGCCTGACGATAGAGACAGAAACGATTGCTCTCTAGAGCCTGGCGAATAATTACACTCCAATGTCGCTCCTGTCGTTGTTGATTGAGTTCAGCATTATCCTTTTGATAGATTTGGATACGATTGCGGCCGCGATACTTAGCGGCATAACAGGCTGCATCGGCAGCACTCATAACAGCTATGGCATCAGTGCTGTTAGAGTTGACGGCAACTAGCCCAATGCTCACCCCTACACGAAAGACTCGATCCTGCCAAACAAATGGATAGTCTGCGATCGCCTGGCGCAGATCTTCAGCAATGTTCACGGCTCGATCCATAGGACATTGAGTCAGTAAAATCCCAAACTCATCTCCCCCTAGCCGAGCAACCGTATCGGCAGCTCGAATGTGACGTTTGAGCAGACGCGCTAGCTGTCGCAACAGCTCATCCCCTGCCAGATGACCACTGGTGTCATTGACCACCTTAAATTGATCAAGATCCAAATAACAAAGCACATGGCGCTGATTTTGTTGCACCGCCGCTATCACCATTTCCTCTAGTTCAGCTTCAAAATAGCGACGGTTATACAGATCGGTTAGGGCATCATGACTCGCCTGCCAGCTCAGCTGTCTCGCCATGGTGCGAGACTGAGTTACATCGTGAAAAACCATTACCACACCAATCAATTGGTTTTGGCGGCTAAAAATGGGAGCAGCCGAGTCTTCAATGCTAAATTCCTGGCCATCACGACGAACTAACACAGTATGATTGGCCAGGCCAGTCACTAAACGATCCGCCAAAACCCGATCCACAGGATTTATAGCCAACTCTCGGGTTGTTTCATCAATCACACAAAAAACTTCAGAAAGAGGACGTCCATGGGCTGCTTGGGTTGTCCATCCTGTCATCTCTTCAGCAACGGGATTTAAATAATTTACTTGACCTCTGGCATCAGTTGTAATTACGGCATCACCAATGGAGTCTAGGGTCACTTGAGCAATTTCTTTTTCAGTTTCTAGGGCTACTTCCAATAGCTTACGGCTGGTGATATCGGTAATGCTGCCAACATAGCCACTGACATTGTCATTGGTATCGTACTCAGCAACTGCTTGACCAAAGACCCAGGTCGCGATTCCGGCAGGCGTCTGAAAACGATACTCCGATTGAAATCTCTGCTTTGCTTGGGCGGCTTGATACCATTCTTGGGATATCCGGGCTCGATCATCAGGGTGAATGGCAGCAGCCCACTCTGTTCCCAAGGCTGATGCTATGCTGATGCCAGCAATATCACACCAGCGTTGATTAACATAAATGCAATCGCCCTGGGGATCCGTACGAAAAACTCCGACAGGAATAGTAGCCACCAGACTAGCGTATTGACTTTGACTTTCCTTGAGTTCAGTTTCTACGCGTTTGCGATCGCTAATATCCCGGCCTTCTGGAATGATTAAAATCACGTCTCCCTGAGTATTCAAGATAGGACGTAGGGAAAAATCAACTGTAATCACTTGATTATTCGCACCCTTGACCTCTACCTCATAGCGAATAAACTCCCCTTGAGCCGCCCGAGCAATGCTCTCACGCAGCTGATTTTGAATCTCGGTAGATAACGCCCACCAGGGTGTTTGCCAAAACGGTTTATCGATTACCTCTTCTCGAGATAGGCCACCAAAATCCAAAGCAGTTTGATTAGCCTCAATCAGTGTGCCATCTGGATTTAATAAACCAATAAATTGAAAGGTGTGGTCAAAAATTGCTCTAAACCTAGACTCAGTAATTTGCACCTGCTGCTCTAGTTGAACAGCTTGGGTTTGCAGTAGCTCCAAATGTTTCGCTTGTAGCTGATCAATCTCTTCTCTGAGCACCTGAATGGTGTAATACATCTCGGTCGGATCCATCGCGTCCAGGATGCTAGTTTGGGTCACAATTCCCTTTAAGCCCCCTCCATCTGAAACCACCAGACGACGGACGCCCATCGTTTGCATTTGTCCCTGAATAGCCCATAGACTCTCCTGGGAACTCACACACTGCAAAGGAGTACTCATGACAGCCTCAACTGACAGGCCAGATATATCAGCACTTTGAGCCCAAAGCTTAACAACATCACGTTCAGTAACAATACCAATTGGCGTTTGAACGTCTGATAGATCATTCACCGCAACAATCACGACGCAGCTAACCTGATGTGTGGCCATCAAGCCAATCACATCGGATAAGGGTGTATCAGGAGTAGCCGTCACAACAGCAGTCGACATCACCTCGTCTACACGCCGTAACCGCAAGAGATCGGATGCCTGCAACGACTGTCGTAGACTCGTTGAGGTAATAACTCCTAGTAATCGGTCATGGCCATCTAACACCGGTAAATGGCGAATCCGGTGTCGCCGCAGAAGGGCAAGTACATCAAACGGATGTTCTAAATCTTCAGCCGACATGGTAATGAGACGACTGGTCATCACATCAGCCATAGTCAAGGCATCTAAATCCGCATCCTGGGCAATCAGGGTAACAACATCTCGCTCAGTAAAAATACCGAGTAACTCACCGTCTGTCATAACCAGACAGTAGCTGGTTAGTCGTGTGGCGGCTGAATCCTCGGATAAACTGAGCGGCCTCTGGAACATCTCAGTTAAAACATGACTTAGGGAAGCGTCAGGGGCTACCACCAAGGGGACCTGATCATATTCAACTCGATTCGCAAACCCTCCTGCTGATGAAATGAAGGACTCGTTATTTGCGGAATCCATATTCACCCGAAATCACAATCAGCTATACAAAAGAAACCCCGCATATAAGATACTTACTGACCGATCAAGCAGCCATAAGTCTACGGAATATTCTCAGTTCTCAATCAAAGATATATAAACAGCTAAAAGCTTTGATCAAAAAAACTACGTCATTTCCAAAATCACGCTCCGTGCCAAAGACATAAGCGATAAGTACACAGTCATTGGTCTGATGTGCCTTAAAGAGTTACTTACGATGTCTGGGATGTAGTGTAATCGAGACCAGGACAGTGCCTTAAATGCCCTAAAAGTTCGCATATCAACCCTAAGATACACCATTTTCCATGGACGCCATAGGTGCCTGTCCTATTAATAAGAACCTTTCTACTCTGAAGCAATATTTAGAAAAGCAATAGAGGGTTTTTTGCGTTACAGAAGTAGTTTTATTGCCATAGCTTGAATATCGCTTTCAAGTTCGTTGCTATTCCTATTTGTCCTTGGGTGGAATATAGCTCCTCTCCCATGCCTCAAGCTCAGCTTCTATACCTCACTCATTAGAGTCAGTAACTGATCAGTGGAGAGCTTGCCGCTCATATCGGCCCCTTCTAATAGACTGTCGGCTAAGTCTCGCTTTTTGTTGTGGAGTTCAACAATTTTCTCCTCGATTGTGCCTTTAGTCACCAGACGATAAATAGTCACTGGACGGGTTTGACCAATGCGATGAGCGCGGTCAGAGGCCTGATCTTCAACGGCTGGATTCCACCAAGGGTCCATGTGGATAACGTAGTCAGCAGCGGTCAGGTTAAGGCCAGTCCCCCCAGCTTTGAGACTGATCAAAAAGACATTGCCGTTACCGGCTTGAAAGGCGTCCACACGCTGTTTTCGCTGTTTGGCCGGGGTACTGCCGTCCAGATATTGATAGGAGATCTTTTGTTCATCCAAATAGTTGCGCAGAATTGTTAGATGATCAACAAACTGACTAAAAACTAGGGCTTTATGGTGGTTGCTAAGCAGTTCTTGTAGAACTTCACCAAATAGCTGTAGCTTGGCACTCGCAGGGGCCATGTCTGGAACTACAAGTTCAGGATTACAGCACATGCGCCGAAGTCGGGTAATTTCTGCTAAAACTTGCAAATGTTTAGCACCGGCTTTGGCATCGGTGTTGGTAAGTTTTGCGATCGCATCCCGCCGCAACGCCTCATACAGCGCCTTTTCCTCACCGCTGAGCTCCACATGCAGCGTAATCTCGGTACGTGAAGGCAGTTCATCCAGCACCTGAGCCTTAGTACGACGCAGCATAAAGGGTTGAATCAGCTTTTTGAGACGTAATCGAGCCTGTTTATCCTGATATCGCTCAATCGGAGTAGCAAACCGCTGGTTAAACTTATCTAAGGAGCCCAGCAATCCTGGGTTAATAAACCGAAACAGGTTCCACAGCTCCCCCAAATGGTTTTCAATAGGCGTACCTGTAGTGATTATCTTGAAGCCCCCTTTAAGCTTCATAGCCGCCTGGGAGCGTTTGGTAGCACTATTTTTAATCGCCTGGGCCTCATCTAAAACGATGGTTTGCCACTCCACCTGAGATAACAAATCAGCCACTTCCGGCTGTTGCAGTAGGCCATAGCTACACACCAGCAAATCAAAACCACTGAGCTGATCAACAACGGCCTGACGATCGCTACTACCAAACTGCATGATGTTGAGTGTGGGCGCAAATCGTTGCGCTTCACTAATCCAATTAGCCCCCACACTCGTTGGCGCAACCACTAGAGTGGGACCATTGGGAGCCCGCAGCAACGTAATGGCCAGGGCCTGGAGGGTTTTACCTAACCCCATATCATCGGCCAGACAGGCCCCCACGCCCCAGTGAGCCAGCTGGGCCAGCCAGTGAAACCCCTCCTGCTGATAGTCTCGCAGCTCAGCCTGAAGTGTAGACGGAACTTCAGGTACAACGGTCTTAGCCTCCTTAAGTCTTTTAATATGGGACTTCCATTGTTTATCTGCCTTGAGCTGACCCACCTCATCCAAGGTGTCTTCTAAGGCTAGCGCAGCCAATGGATGAAATCGGGCCCCCTTGCCATGACGTTCTGAGTAGGTGCGAAATTCATCCAGTCGTTTGCGAAAAGCCTGGGTCAGGGCTAAAAACTGGCCATCGCCAATGGGAATAAATCGACTGGATGTTTGATCTAGCAGTGACAATAGGGCCTGCATATCCATCACGGTACCGTCGTCCAGCTCCAGTTCACCGCTGACCTCAAACCAATCTTGTTCCTGTCTAATATTTAGACGCCAGCCATCAATGCCAGCCTTGTTGCGAATCTTGAGTTTCTCTCCTTCAGGCCATTCTAGAACAATATTTTCCTCCACAGCCTCAAGCTGTAGCAACAGTTCTAAACAGGTCTCTGGCTCATCTAGGATCCATTCACCACCAGCTTCTTCACCCATTTTCAGAGCTGGGCAGGCCTGCTGCAAGTCCTCAGCGAGCCGTTTCTCCATGGCTAAATCTCGAGTGGCTTGGGAGCGCTTACCATCAATCTCTGCAATTACCGTTTTCCGACCAGTTCCAGGGGGATAGTAAGCACCCGAATTGGGAAAAGGTCGAGTCAACATCGACAGCTTCAGTCCTTCCCCAGCAGGCATCAGATGAACATGGGGCTTAGCATCAGCTTCGATGGCTTCCACATCCTCCAGCTCCCCGCCAATGTCAGAGTGGATGGTCACCAGACCAGCTACAGACTGAATAGCCGCTAACACCTGTTCTTGCCCCGCAGCAGGCACAGTCAGTCGGTTGCGCTTACCTAAAATCTCGGCAATTTTCTGATGTTCGGACGTCACCTCCAAAACTTTGACCCTTGTGGGAGTTTCTTTCACAACAGAAAGATTATTTCCCGGAGTAATGGCGGGCTCCATATGGAGCGAGAGGGTGCCGTCTCCACCTTGTTCGACGACAAGTTCAGGCGTAGCGGCTACAACCTCTACCCGGATGGTAGGAGACTCTTCCCAAAAGACTAACGGATGCCCGGCAAGGGCTTTGATGCCCTCGCGGCTAAGGCTGTACTGAGACCCAGAATAGTAATCATATTTGATGTAGTTACATACCTGAAGATCCTGAGGGGTGAGGTAGTCAAACTCCGCTGAATCTTTGGCCAGGCGACTGAGGGCAACCACTCGCCCTTTAGTCCAGGTACCCTTTGCACTGAGTTTTTGTTCTTTAGGCTGCAGCAGCCAATGTTGGGTGTAGAGGGTCAAAAACCAGGCCAGACGCCGTTCGCTTTTAACCGTATGCTTAGCCGCAGGACCAGCAATAGTGGTCAAGGCCTTTAAGCTCAGTTCCCAGGTACTCTGGGGCTGCAATGTATCAATCACTGACACACTCGCCCGCTGCTGAATCCACTCGCTGTAGTCACAGTCAGGCAGGAGGCGATGCAACATTTCAGCGGCCTCAATGGCAAACCAATCAAACCCAGACTCTTTTGCCTGTTCTGCAAACATCGCCAACGACTGAGGCAAGACGTCTCTTGCTTCATCAAGATCCAGCCAGTAGAGGCATAACATGCTAAAAAACGCGCCAAAACTGTCGTCTGGGTCATCGCCATAAAACTCTATCAGTTCTAGTAATCGCTGACGAGAAGAGAGATTTCCCTGATACAGCGTCGTCAGCTGATGCAACAACTTATATGCATTGCTTAAATAACCTGAACTCTGCATCAATGGAGTGCTCAGGTTAATGGCCTGTTTGAGATGTTTTGGATCACCGGATTTGAGCAGAGCCAACATGTAGAAAAGACCGGCGATTCCACCAATGACGGCTTTTTTATTAATCTGTTTGCGAGCCAGCTTAGTGGCAGTAGCATAGTAATCCAGGGAAAGCTGTGTTTCGCCTAGTAACAGCGCCAGGGTTCCCCGCAGAGCAGTACTATAAATCTGAGATTTTTCATCAACAATTGAGTCTAAAAGAGATTCGGCATCGGCCAGTCGATGTCGCAACAAATATTGCTCTGCTAAGACAAACTTAAATTCACCCACACCTTCGGCATGATCTTCTAGGAGCTGCAGCAGATGGTCGGCGGGGTCTAGCATGGCTACAGACCCCGTCAACAACATTTTTAACACCATGCCATAGTGTTCAGAAGAAAGCGTTTTGAGCCATTCGGCATCAAATGGATTGTTGGCTACATCAAGGAGAAAATCCTCTAGGTCTACGGGATGGGCGTAATAGTTATAGTTACTGTAGTCAAGAAACAGCTGCGGTAAACTATCGTAGTCTTGGCGATAAAGAGCCAGACGCGCTTCGCGATAGAGTTCATCTTGAGATCTGCAGATGTGACGGACTCGGCTGCTCCGTGTGCCATAGGTATGACGAGGATGAAAGATGACCGTCACTGCCTGGGCCATGGGTTCAAAGGTACCTAACCTGACGGCATTTCGGGACACCATTTCCACAATTAAAGGATTACATTGGGGCAGGTGGCCACCGCCATGAATTAGCAGCTGATCTTCGATCAGGCGATTAATTTGAGCCTTAATATTGGCGGAGGTAATTTTTTTGCCCGTTTTGGTAGTGAGGCCAATCTGGTTCAACGCAGTGACAATATTGGCAATCGTGGTGGGACCATAAAAAATTGAGAGGAGCTGGACCATTCCTTTTAGCAAAGGAGGCTGTTGCTGATAGGTATCAAAGAGCTGCGATCGCAGTTCTTCAAAATCGATATAGTTGTCCTCATCGTCTACCCAACTATCCATCTGACTCGTCAGTGAAACTTGCCTAAGTGGTTAATTATAAAGGCTAGTGCCGATTAGCAGACATGCCAGCGGATAGGTTTCAGTAAAGAGTCTCAGAAATGGTCTTTGCCCAGATGGACAGGGGGGGGCTCAAGCGGCCATAGACCTTTGCCGTCCATTGGCTCTACAGGAAGACCCGCAAGGCATAACGACGGATCGATGGCGCAATCGATGAAGTAGCGTTAAACACTTTAATTCCAGATCGCGACATTTCAGGGGTTGAATAAATTTATCCAATGGATTCAAATCAACGATACACGGGCCGATCTGAATCCCAACCACCTCTGAGTGATTGCCTTTGAGTAATCGTCGTCGAATATGGGGTTGCTCCTGCATGAGCTGGTGACAGGTGGGGGCAGCAATGCGATCGCGGGCAAATTGTAGCAACCCAGTCAGCTGAAATCGCTGACTATGCTCAATCAGTTCATGGGTCTGCTCAACGGTAGGCTGAACCGTGATCACATGTCCCAATAACCGTTCTAAAAATTTAACGGGGATAGCCCCCTCCAAATCAATCATCACAGGCGCTAATAATAGTGAAGCCTCGTCTCTAATAGATGGCTCACCATAGTCAACCCTCTGGCCAGTCAGACTATATATCCGCTGCTCTAAATAACGCAGACTATTCCTCAGATCGGCTAGCCCTACCTGCCACTGCTGCCAGGCTCTCCTCAGACCACAAACCTGAAACTGCTCCTGCAACCTATCCACGGGCTCACTCAACAGCTCTAAAAGAGCCACATACTTACATCCCAGACCATGACCTACCCAGGTATAACTGGCAGACTGCAAATAGATGGAGGCATCAAACCCTTTAGCCACTGCAGTCTCCACCATCGCTCCACGGACAGCATAATGTTCGTCTAACAGATTCAAGGCGATGGACCAGTGGTTAAAGGTGAAGCGAAACGGAAATGCAACAACGGTATAACCGGCTTCAAAAAGACTTTTTAGAAAATGACGATAGGCTATCGTCGGCCATGTACCTAAACCAGTACTGCCAATAAATTGAATTACGCCTTTGGGTCTAGGATGTAGCGCCACCCAGCTATGGGCACAGGGCTGTAGATTAAAACGAGGGGTGTTGGGAAAGACCATAGTAAAAATGTAATTGGCTCCTCAACCACTTTTTGTGAAAACTCTGTAGTCTCAGCTACAGATAACGCTCATATAGAACAAAACTTTCAGCCACCATTACCCCTACATAACGTTGGCTGCTAACACAGCACTAACCGAGGAACTTTTGATTCATACTCCATTGGCATTCATCCTTCCGGACAGTTCGTTAAAACTCCAAAACACAGCCTGGCACCTATCAGATAGCCACAACAGTGATCGCCAAAACCAACAAATTACCAGCGTTATGGATGCAGCAAGCGTTTTAACACTAATCCAGCACTAAGAGTACCCAAACGGGTACTTATCAAACTCTCTACATCTCAGCCATAGTGACAGCAGCTTTACTCGAGAGAAACACTCTTCGAGTTCGCTGGTATGCCTGTCATACTGACTGCCAAAATGTTACACCCAGTTATTTACTGAATCGCATTTTTAGCATCATGTATTGAGACGGTTGTCATACCGTTAAGTTTCACATCAGGGTTTAGGGGAGTGATATCTCCTCTAGTGCTCTTACCCTTGGTAAGAGTTTGTGTCTCTCACAGTGGGAATAAGTCTCTAAGCAAGGGGTTGCTAATACTAGCGCCCCTTTTTTTTAGGAATCTACCCCCAAATTATCTATACCAAGCCTTTCTGCTCAGGCAGTCCGAGCATAATGTTCAGGTTCTGAACAGCTGCCCCTGAAGCCCCTTTCCCTAAATTATCAAGCCGGGCAGCGACTAGCGCCTCATGGGTTGTGTCATTGGCAAAGACAAACAGCTGTACTTGATTAGTGCCGTTGGCGGTCTTGGTGTCGAGGAACTTGCGATCGCGCAGATCTGAACTATTCCCCAGATCGTTCACCTGAATAAAAGCCTCAGCCTCATAGTAAGCGGCCAACGTTTCCCATAGCTGCTGCCCCGACGGTGGGTTGTCCAATGACCACAGCGGCAGCGGCACCTGCACTAACATTCCCTGCTCAAACGATCCCACCGCAGGTAAAAAGAGCGGAGCATGGGCCAACCCCGAATACCGATGCATCTCCTGCACATGCTTATGGCCAAATCCCAAACCATACACCCCATAGGGGTAATCCGGCTCGGACTCACCACGATAACCACCATAGGCCTCAATCATTTTGCGACCACCGCCCGAGTACCCAGAGATGGCATTGATGGTCACAGGAAAACTGTCGGGAATCAAACCAGCCGCCACCAGAGGTTTAATGGCTGATAAAAACCCTGTGGGATAACAACCTGGATTACTGACTCGACACGACTGAGCAATGGCATCTCGCTGTCCCGGGGCCAGCTCAGGAAACCCATACACCCAGTCCGGGTGAGTACGATGGGCCGTACTTGCATCTAAAAGTTTGACCGTGGGATTGGTTACCAACGCCACCACTTCCTCAGCAGCGGTATCTGGCAAACAAAGGATGGCGATATCCACCGAGTCAATCAACCGCGCTCGCTCAGCCACATCCTTGCGTTTAGCCGCATCAATACTCACAACAGTGACATCATCTCGCTGGGCTAAACGAGAATATATTTGGAGACCCGTTGTTCCCGCTTCACCGTCGATAAACACCCTGGGCTGACCCATTTTGCACTCCCGCTAATCGCGACCACCACTGGTGTCATTGTATAAGGCCATGACCGTCGCCCCTGGCGCTACCTCGCCCATACAACCGGGCATGCTGATGGATGGCGAACAGCAACAGTCCCATGGTTTCCACCCGTGATTTACAACAGCAGCTCCAACTACGTCACCGCTACAGTATTCACCAAACCCTGGGGGCACGACTGGGTCGAAGAACGTTGCTGGGTCACGATCACCACCATAATTGCCCGGTTATTATCAAATACCTGTGTTTTAAAGATCCACTGCAATCGAACGACATCAAACGTTTTCGAGAAGAGATTGCAGTGCTCAAACAGTTGGATCATCCAGCGATTCCTAACTATATAGATAGTTTTGAAATCGACGAACATGGCTACGCTGGTTTGATGCTGATCCAGACCTATATCGAGGGCAAATCCCTCTATGCCCTGGTCAATGAACAAACAGCATTTACCGAGACCGATATTCGGAGTTTGGCACAGCAGATTCTGGCTATCCTGGACTACCTCCATAATCAAAAACCCGGTGTTATTCACCGCGACATTAAACCCAGCAGCTTGGTTCTCAGTTATCCCACGGACAAAACTCCGGCGGGAACTGTGTATTTAGTCGACTTTGGCCTAGTACAGCGTGGTTATAAAAACCAGACGATGCCAGGGGAAGAACTGATTTTGATTTCGGGCACACCAGGCTATCGCCCCCCTGAACAATTGGGGGATAGGGCCGTTCCTGCCACCGATTTGTATAGCCTGGGGGCCACCCTGATACATTTAGCCACAGGGAAACATCCCAAAGCCTTACCCCACAGAGGATTGCGGCTCTTATTTGGTCAGGAACTAGGACATATGAGTCGCCCCCTCAAAGCCTGGCTACGGTGGCTTACCCAGCCTAAACAGCACAAGCGTCCCCTGTCAGCCCATGCCGCCCTCGAAGGCTTGACTCACGCAGATACCATCTTTACCCCATCCCAATCCCTGGAGCATTTAGGCCAACGGCTACAACAGACGTTTCTTAAAAAAACTGCTCCAGTCAATACTCAACTCAAGATTTTTGAATACAGTCAAACCTTAGAGCTGGTATTTCCACCCCTAGGCTGGAAGACTCTACAATTTGGAATTGCTTTGCTCCAAACAGTCACTGGCATCTTAGGGATATGGGCCATTTGCCAGGGGTTGCTATATCTCTGGCCTCAGCTGGCAGGGTTTTGGCAGCACCTGCTAGCTGTCATAGTCAGTTGGGGATGGACCTACGTCAGTCTGCGTTTTGGATATCGGGGATTCAGAAAAAGCCTGATTACGCTATTGCAACAGGTCAGTATTCAGCTATTGCCAGACATTATGCTGTTGGGATATCGCCTTCCGTGCCGTCCGGTAGAGTATCAGGTCAATACCTATAAGCGCGATATTAGCGACATTGATCTCCAACCAGGCAGTTCTACCATCACGCTGCGCCTGCACAACAATCGCACTGCCATGGGTAAAGTGGTCCATCAGCTTTCGGCTGGAGAGCTGGGGGTTACCCAGTCCGAAATCAGCTGGGTCAACGATATTTTGCAGCTCTGGCTAAAACAAAAGGCTCCTTCACTGTAGCGATCGCATCCTAAACTGAGTTAGTTGAAAACTCCTGACGGGTCCCCATGCCTCAGTTTGCCACCGAGCAAGATCAGCGCTACGCCCAAGCGCTTATGCAGCCTGCCCTGATCCGCATTATCGACAATATTCGCAAACAGTTGGATACCTCTGACTGGCAAGGGTCCTATCGTGACGACATGCAATGGCCTACCACCGCTACCACTGAGCAAAAGCAGCAATATCTGGCCCTACAGGAGATGCTGGAAACCGCCACACCAGAAGAATACGACCAAATCCAAACGACTCTAAATCAGCTGCCAACCCCCAAGCATCTGTATACCCTCTGCTTAAAAAAACAGGCCCAGCAGCAGGAAATCGACGTCTGGCAGCTCTGCTATCGCCTCTGCAGCACAGCCGATACCGCTGATGGACCCATCACCATAGATGCCAGCCTGCTGGATTTAGACATTGGCGATGTTAATTGGATCACCCTGGATGAAAAAGCCAAACGAATAGTAATCGAGGCATTTCAGTCTTTGCCCTGACAGGATATAGAAGAGGGGGAGGCAGGGGAGGGCTATAGTGCACTTAGTTTTCTTCTACCTTAGGACGGGGCAATTTGGTGCCGCAGCGACGACAGTACACGGCATCTGCTTCATGGTTGGATAAACCACACTCGGTGCAAAGAGTGTCATTGACCCTTTGAATCCGATTAATGTTTTGAATCAGACTGCCCACCTGACTAGGAATCAGAGCAATCCCGGTCAAAATCATCATCACCGTCAGGGTGCGTCCTGCTTCTGAGACTGGTGTGACATCGCCATAGCCGACGGTGGTCATGGTCACAACCGCAAAATACATGGCATCAAGAAAGGTACCAAATACGCTGGGGTCGATGGGATGCTCTACTTGATAAATTGCCCCGGAGTAAATAAATACAATGGAAAATAGGGTGAAGATAATGCGGGCAATAATCAGCCCCTCTCGGCCCAACCAGCGATCTTCTTCTAGAAATCGAGCCAATTTAAGAATGCGGAGCCAGCGGATAAGCCGCAGCGCTCGGGTATCAAACATCCCAGTCAGAACAGGTAAAATCGCCACCAAGTCCACCAGGGCATAGGGACTTATGACATATCGCCAGGGACGCTCCGCTGACCAGAGCCGCACCCCATACTCCAGAACAAATACAACAAGAATGAACCCATCTAACAGCGTGAGTGCCGCCCTGGCAGAGACTGGCAAAGCATAGGTTTCTGCAACAAAGAGACCGGCTGAGAGCAAGATCAGGGCTGCGATCGCAATATTCACCCCCAGCCCCAGCTGTGTTTCCGCCTCTTCTAACTCAACCCTTATCCGCTGCCGCAAGGTCATATCTGATTGCCCAGCCACCATGGTGTATTTGAATAGCCATCTTGATGAGTTTTACACGTAGAGTTGACTCTAGAGCCCTAAATCCCCAAACTCAAAGACATAGTCGGCACAATAGCCCGCCTCTCTCGCCTCTTTAGAAATCAACAGATGCTAAGGTGGCTCTAGTGCAACCCTTTTTTCATGGCCGATACGTTATTTACAGTGGGCGATCGCATTGCCGTCACCACCCAACCCCCTTATCTCAAAACCGCTGATCCAATGCCCATGCTACGCCCTCCGGACCTGGTGACCCTGGGAGAAGAAGGCACTGTCCTTGAACAAAAACCTGGCGGGTATTGGGCCGTACGGTTTGAACGGGGCTCATTTTTAATCGATGGTCGTTATATTGAGCGAGTCTAATCAGGGCCACCTTTGAAACAGCGCTCCAGCTTGATAGCAAGGATTGTTCTTAGCGATACACCTGCACTGTTTTTTTAAGTTCTACTCAAATTGGGGAAACATCTGTTATATTCAGTAACTGTGTCTGAGAGAAATTAAGCCTCTCAACATGGGTTGCTAGCTCAGCGGTAGAGCACTCGGCTTTTAACCGATTGGTCCTGGGTTCGAATCCCAGGCGACCCATTTTTTTGATTTTTAATTTTGACTAGTCGTTACACAGGGATATTAAATTCCTATGGAGCGATTATCTTTTTGCTAAAAAAAATCACTAACGTTGTCTATTCCACAAAGCCACGTCGTGGAGACTGATATTCTTAATGAAATAACCAGGTTTCAGAAACAACTCGTCACAAGTTCGAGGTTGTGACCTACTATTAATGAGTAGGGATACCTATTCGACCCTTTAAATTGAAGCTGCCAAAACGGCGAAAAGTACTAGGAGGATTATATGGCGCTTGTACCTATGCGGCTCTTGCTGGACCACGCCGCTGAGAACGGCTACGGCATTCCCGCTTACAACGTGAACAATATGGAGCAGATCCTGTCTATTATGCAGGCTGCTGATGAAACTGATAGCCCTGTGATTTTGCAGGCGTCTCGCGGTGCCCGTAAGTACGCTGGTGAGAACTTCTTGCGCCACCTGGTTTTGGCGGCTATTGAGACTTACCCCCACATTCCTGTGGTGATGCATCAGGACCATGGGAATAGCCCTGCGACTTGCTACTCTGCAATCCGCAACGGCTTTACTAGCGTAATGATGGACGGCTCCCTTGAAGCCGATGCCAAGACTCCCGCTAGCTTTGAGTACAACGTTAACGTTACTGCTGAAGTGGTTAAGGTTGCTCACTCCATTGGTGCCAGTGTTGAAGGTGAGCTTGGCTGCTTGGGTTCCCTAGAAACTGGTCAAGGTGAAGCTGAAGATGGCCATGGTTTCGAAGGTACCCTCAGCAAGGATCAGCTACTGACTGACCCTGACGAAGCTGTACAGTTCGTAGAGCAAACTCAGGTGGATGCCCTAGCGGTTGCTATCGGTACTAGCCACGGTGCTTACAAGTTCACCCGTAAGCCCACTGGCGAAATTCTAGCCATCAGCCGCATTGAAGAGATTCATAAGCGTCTGCCTAACACCCACCTGGTAATGCACGGTTCTTCCTCCGTTCCCCAGGAGTGGTTGGAAATGATCAACCAGTACGGTGGTCAAATTCCTGAGACTTACGGTGTACCCGTTGAAGAAATTCAGAAGGGTATTAAGAGCGGTGTTCGCAAGGTGAATATCGACACTGACAACCGTCTAGCGATTACTGCAGCAATCCGCGAAGCGGCGATGAAGGATCCTTCCAACTTTGATCCTCGCCACTTCCTCAAGCCTTCCATCAAGTACATGAAGCAAGTGTGCTCCTCTCGTTATGAAGCGTTTGGTACTGCTGGTAACGCTTCCAAGATTAAGCAAGTGGGTGTTGATATCTTCGCGGCTAAGTACTCGACTGGTGAGCTTGACGCTAAGGTTGCTGTTACTGCTTAAGTTTCGGCACGCTTTGGTTTCACTGAAAGCGTGATTTTATAAACAAAAAGGAGAATGGCAATGCCATTCTCCTTTTTTAGTGGGTTTTGGTTAATTGGTTGAGAAGCGTTAGCGGTTAACCCACCCCACCTTTCAGGCACCCCTCCCAAGCGGAGATGGGCTTTTACAGGAATTAAATTCGGCCAAAAGAAAACTCAATCCGAGACCTGACGCATTTTCCAGTTACTTTCCCCTCCTGGGAGGGGCTCCGGGGTGGGTTAGCCGTTGACGCTATTTATAAATCCCTGTAGTTAACCTTTCTTAGCTACCCAGTACTTACTCATAAAGTGGTTTGAAACCTCTACATCGTGGAACCCCGCAGCTTCCAGACGAGCTTTAATATTATCGGTACTGTAATGACGATAGTAGGGCTCATGGAAAACAGAGGGAAAGTTTTCCATCATGGGTGCAAACTCTGGAGTGTCCAGCTTCTGGATAGAGTCACAAATAATCAATACACCACCCGGCTTAGTGACTCGATAACATTCGTTGATCACCGTCTGACGTACATCAGCAGGCAACTCATGGAACAAAAAGACGCTGACAGTGGCTTCAAAATAGTTATCCAGGTAGGGCAAAGACTCAGCATTGGTCTGCATCAACTGCGGTAGCGCGCCCATCTCTTTGCTCAGCAATTCATTGGCCTTACGTAGATAGGTGGGAGATAGGTCCACGCCATACAGCGAAACCTGCGGCAGGCTATCACGGATCATTTTGAGGGTACGACCGGTGCCGCAGGCGACATCTAACACTTTTGGCATTGACACGGTAAGCCCCTCAATATGACGTTTTAGGGGAGCTAAAATGCGCCGCCGCATGGGATCTGCAGCGCCGTTAAATAAAAGCTCAACCTGCAAATCATAGAGATTTGCAGACATATCGCTCAGATAGCCGTCGGTTTGATGATGAAAATTTTGCACATAGTAGCTGGGATAGCCATCAGTGCTGATCTCTGTATCAAACTCCTGATATTGCTTCTTGTTTGAACGGTCCCAGGCGCTGGGAGTATCAACAACCACCCTGGGATAATACTTAAAAAAATCATCCCAGGGATTATCAAATAGCAGGCTGGTGGGATAAACACCCGCTTCAGCATCTTGCCAATCAACTTCGGTCAACTCATCCAATCGCTGTTTTAGCAGAGCTAGCGTCGATGCCGGTATATCAGAAGTTTTGGTTGGATCGATTGGGGCCACCACATCACGGAGTCGATTTAGCAGAGTTTTATGGGTGTACCCAAAGACTTGTTTACCCTGCTGAAAGGTTTGATAAGCAAATTTTGTTAATGTATCTGGCATGGCTTTGATCGAACAACAGGGGAAAATAGGGCTGCAGCGACCTCAAGGGTTGGCTGGAATAGATTGATGCTGGGCATAGTTATGAAAACTGCCCAATCAACGCGCTATTCCCAACACTTTGGTGGCCGGTGAGCTATTGCGAACAGACTATCTAACACAGCCTTTATTAAAGACTGAATTTAGACCTGGCCACAAAATATTCATATGTTAATCATTGTAAAAGCTTATAAAAAGGCAGGGAAGTGTTGAAAGCCAAAATGAAAAGGAGAAGTCCTATTTCTGATAAGAAGCTGCGCTAGTATAGATGGGTTATAAAAACCACCCTAGAGGACTACTTGATGAAGCGTCTGGCAATCGACACTACTCAAATGATGCGTCGTACCGAAGATTTGATTAGCGCAGCATCCAATCGCTATCGCATCACTGTTCAAGTGGCCAATCGTGCACAGCGTCGCCGTTTTGAAGAATTTGACAATATCGATGAGTCCCGTATGAAACCGGTTTTACGGGCTATCGTGGAGATGTCTGACGAACTAACTCAACCAGAGATTATTGGTGAGTAAGGGCTTAGTGCGGGGAAACTG